>JAFAED010000323.1 GCA_023424275.1 Pseudomonadota bacterium
CTGTCGGCCTATGCGCTCAACCCCGATATCAAGGTCATCGCGCCGTGGCGCGAATGGGATCTGACCAGCCGCACCGCGCTGATCGATTTTGCCGAGAAGAACCAGATTCCGGTCCCCAAGGACAAGCGCGGCGAGAGCCCCTTTTCGACCGATGCGAACCTCCTCCACACCTCGTCGGAGGGCAAGGTGCTCGAAAACCCGTGGGACGAGACGCCCGACTATGTCTATTCGCGTACGGTCAATCCCGAGGATGCGCCCGACACGCCCGAATATATCGAGATCGATTTCGAGAAGGGCGACGGCGTCGCGCTAAACGGGCAGGCGATGTCGCCCGCGACGCTGCTTGCGGCGCTTAACGATCTCGGCCGCAAGCATGGCATCGGCCGCCTCGATCTCGTCGAGAACCGCTACGTCGGCATGAAGTCGCGCGGCATGTATGAGACGCCTGGCGGCGAAATCTATGCGCGTGCCCACCGCGGCATCGAAAGCATCACGCTCGACCGCGGCGCGGCGCACCTCAAGGACGAGCTTATGCCGAAATATGCCGAGCTCATCTACAACGGCTTCTGGTTCGCACCCGAGCGCGAGATGTTGCAGGCGGCGATCGACCACAGCCAGGAAAAGGTGTCGGGCACCGTTCGTCTCAAGCTCTACAAGGGCAACGCGAGCGTCGTCGGTCGCAAGTCGCCGAACAGCCTCTACAGCGAACGCCATGTGACGTTCGAGGACGACGCCGGCGCTTATGACCAGAAGGACGCGGCGGGCTTTATCAAGCTGAACGCGCTGCGCCTCAAGCTGCTGGCAAAGCGCGACCGCTGATCGAGTCGGCGCCCGCCGGCGCCGGCCCTCCCCGTCTTTTGTCCCGCAGACGCCATGCGCTTCGTCGCATTGCGTCGCATCGCCGTGCCGAACCGTTGGAAATCCGCGTCCCGCCGCCGTCGCTGTCGCCGCCGGAGTCACGACACTGGCACGAAAATGCGTTAACAAAATCGCGGATTTCAACAAGATCGTTGGAACCGCCAGGGAGAGGCCGCACTCTGTCAGCAGGTGGCTTATGGAAGACACGACGCCGATCGATCCGGCCGTTTATGAATGGCGGCCCTGCTCGATCCTTTTTCCGCGCATCGCACTGAAGGCAACGCGCTTCGGGACACATTTCCGCCTGATCCTCCCCGGCCAGTACATGATCCGTCGGTCGCGGAGCCTTGGGCGCGTCGTCTACCGCAATTATTCGGACTGACGCCTGCTCGCAGCGCCTGGTCGTCGGTAAGATTATGATGGCGCCGACAGGCAAGGCGGGTCAGACTGGCCTTCTTGCCGGCGCTGTTGTCGGACCGGGGGCGGCTTCATGCGCTTTTTCGATTTTTCCTCATGGCAAAGCATCGGGACGACCTTGCTGGGGTTGGCGCTCGTCACGCTGATCGGGGTTGGTATCCGCTTGATCGTGATGACGACGATCCAGCAACGCCGCGAACGGATGAATCGCCAGATCAACGAGCGGCTCCGGACGCTGATCGCGGCCTATAAGACGTTGGGGGGCTCGTTCACCGGCGACCTGATGGTCGACCCTCGCCATTTGCGCGATCTTCGCCGCGTCTCGGCAGGCGAGGGCGAAGCCGAACCTGCGATCGACCTGTCGCGCGCGGCGGAAGGCCGCGACGCCGGCGAATCGGACCGACCGCGTCGGATTCGCGACGCTGTTGAAGCTGCGCTCTCCGATATCATTCTGCTGGGAACCGAGGGTCAGGTGCGCTTGGCGAGCCAGGCGGCGCAGGAACTTGTCGAAGGACGTCCGGTGCACACGCATGCGTTGGTCACCGAATTGCGCAACTTTATCCGCGAGGCACTCGATCTCGATCCGGTCCCGGCCGACGTGACGATCCCGGTTCAGGGGCCGACACGGCCGTCGGGTGGCAGCGGGAAGGGCGGTGGATCGGGCCGCAGCGACGGTGGGGGCGGCGGCCGTGGCGGCGGCGGAATGGGCGGCGGAATGGGGATGGCGGGCGGTCTTGGCGTTGCGGGCGGCGCGAGCATGGCGCGCGGCGCCGCGCCTGACGAGGCACTCGACCCGCCCGACGGGACGCAACCGAAATGAAGAGTTAGCATGGGATCGCGACCTGCGCTAAGGCGCGAGTCGTGACTGCGACCCGTTTTTTCTCCGATAATGCTGCGACGGTACACCCGCTGGTGATGGATGCGCTGGCGGCCGCGAACCATGTCGATACGGCCTATGATGGCGATGCGCTCAGCCAGTCGCTCGACGCCGCCTTTTCCGAGCTTTTCGAGACGGATTGCGAGGTCGTTTGGATCCCCACCGGCACAGCGGCGAACAGCATCATCCTCGCGCATTTCGTGCGGCCCTGGCAGGGCATCCTCTGTTACGAGGAAGCGCATATCGAGGTCGACGAATGCGGTGCGCCGACTTTCTATTCGGGCGGCGCCAAGCTGATGACGCTGCCGGGCCGCGGCGCGAAGATCGACGCCCAGGCGCTGAAGAACCGTATCGCCGGAATCCGTAAGGATGTGCATCAGGTCCAGCCTGCGGCGATCAGCATCACCAACGCCACCGAATATGGCCTGTCGTGGCGTCCGGACGAAGTCGGCGAAATCAGCGAAATCGCCAGAAGTGCAGGCATGAAGCTCCACATGGATGGCGCGCGCTTCGCCAATGCTGTCGCGTTTCTGGGCTGTGCTCCCGCCGACGTCACCTGGCGGGCCGGGGTCGATGCGCTGTCGTTCGGTTTTACCAAGAACGGCGCGATGATGGCCGAAGCGATCGTCTTTTTCGGTGGCAGCGGCGGGGCGGGGGTCCGAGAGCTGAAAAAGCGCGGCGGCCATCTGCTCAGCAAGGGGCGCTTCGTCGCGGCACAGATTCGCGCGATGCTGAAGGACGATCTCTGGCTCGACAATGCACGCGCCGCCAATGCCGGTGCGGCCAAACTTGCCGCAGCATGCGGGAGCCGGCTGATGTATCCCGTCGAAGCGAACGAATTGTTCGTGCGCCTCACGGCAGCGGAAGCGGCGCAACTGCGCGCCGTCGGTTTCGATTTCTATGACTGGGGCGATGGGGCGGCGCGCCTTGTCGTCAGCTGGGATCAGGATGCAGAGGCGGTTGCGCCGCTCGCAGCCGCGATTGGCGCCTTGTGACCAGCGAGCAGCCCGCGACGCTGCTTAGCCCCCGCGTCCTGCTGCCTTTCATGCTGGTGACATTGATCTGGGGATCGACCTGGATCGTCATCACGGGGCAGCTTGGCGTCGTGCCGCCCAGCTGGTCGGTAACCTACCGCTTTGCCGTCGCGGCGATCGCGATGTTCGCTTTTGCGATCATGCGGCGCGAGCGGTTGTTGCTCGAACCCAAGGCGATGCTCTTTGCGGTCGCGCTCGGCGTCGCGCAGTTCACCTTCAATTTCAATTTCGTCTATCGGGCCGAACAGCATATCACCTCGGGTCTGGTCGCGGTGCTGTTCGCGCTGCTGATCGTGCCCAATACGCTGCTCGGCCGTGTCTTCCTCAAGACGCCACTCGAAGCGCGCTTTCTTGCTGGGGCGGGGATCGCAATTGTCGGCGTCGGGCTGATGATCCTCCACGAATATCGCGCCGCAGCGCTGGATGCGGGCGAAGTGTTGCTCGGCACCATTCTGACGCTCGCCGGGGTGATGAGCGCATCGACGGCCAACGTCATGCAGGGAACGAAGATTGCGCGCGCGCAGTCGATGGTCGTGATGATCGCGTGGGCGATGGCCTTCGGCGCGCTTGCCGACGGCAGCTATGCGTGGGTCACCACCGGACCGCCCGTGATCGAGACGACCGCGACCTATATCGGCGGTGTCCTCTATCTTGGCGTGATCGCCAGCGCCGTGACCTTCCCGCTCTATTTCAACATCATCCGTGCCGTCGGGCCGGGGCAGGCAGCCTGGTCGAGCGTCCTGATCCCGATCATCGCGATGGGCTTTTCGACCGCGTTCGAGGGTTATCGCTGGGCGACGCTGTCGATCGCGGGCGGCATCGTCGCGCTCATCGGGCTGGTGATCGCGGTCGCGAAGCGGCCCGAACGGCCGTCGGTCAGCGGCAATATGGTGTCGGTGCCGGTGGAGCCCGAAAGCTAGTTGCCACCGCTGTATTGTTTGGATAGTACAGTAGGATGAAACATCTCCTTGGCGCCGTCGCCCTTCTATCCGCCCTCGCTTCGGCACCGGCCGTTGCACAGACTCCCTGCACCCCCGGCACCTATGTCGCGCCCGACGGCGACTTTGTTGTGATGGTCAAGTCGCCGGCCGTCGCGGCGCCCGGTCTGCGCTACCTGTTTCGCGACGGCCGCCGCGGTGCGACGAGCGATGCGGGTGTCCCACTGACCTGTGGAAGGAGCGACGTGGTCGTCGACGGCAAGCACTGGGCGCCGGTCGCTTTTCGCGAGACGCCCGCGACCTTCGACAGCGTCGGCACGAAAATGACCGGCGTGCTGATCGAACCGCCCGGCGCGCCCGATGCCAAACGGCCCCTCGTCGTGATGGTGCACGGCTCCGAACGCAATTCGCCGATCGGCGGGGTGTATGGTTATGCGATGGCGGCGCAGGGGATTTCGGTCTTCGTCTACGACAAGCGCGGGACGGGTGGGTCCGACGGTGAATATACCCAGAATTTCGAACTGCTTGCCGCCGATGCGGCGAAGGCGCTCGACACTGCAAAGGGCATGGCGGCGGGCCGTCATGGCCGCGCCGGTTTCTTCGGCGGCAGCCAGGGCGGCTGGGTCGCGCCGCTCGCCGCGACGCGGACGACGGCCGATTTTGTCGCGATCGGCTTCGGCCTTGTGGCTTCGCCGATCGAGGAAGACCGCGAGCAGATGGTGTCGGAGGTTCGCGCGGCCGGGCTGGGCAAGGATGCCGAAGCGCTGGTCACGCGCCTGTCACAGGCGACCTCGGGGTTGTTGCTGTCCGATTTTCGTGCCGGCTATGACGCGCTCGACGCGGTGCGGGCGGAAATGGCGGACAAGCCATGGGCGGCCAAGGTCGAGGGCGAATATAGCGGCGCGATCGCGCGCATGCCGAACGACGAACTCAAGCGGATCGGCCGGGCGCGCGTCGACAATCTCGAACTGATCTGGGACTATGACGCGGTCGCGGCGCTGAAAAAGCTAGATACGCCGCTGCTGTGGGTGCTCGCGGGCGAGGATCGCGAGGCGCCGATCGAAACGACGCGCGGTGCGCTGCTCGACCTTGCGAAGGACGGCAAGCCGGTCGACGTCTATCTTTTCCCCGACACCGATCACGGCATGTTCGAGTTCACGACCGCGCCCGACGGATCGCGGAGCGTCATGCGCATCACCGATGGCTATCTCAGGCTGCTCGGCGACTGGATCAGAGGCGACGCACACGGCAGCTATGGCCGCGCGGAGAAGCTTACCCGGCGCTGATCCGTTCGATATCGGCGCCGACGGCCTGGAGCTTTTCCTCGAGCCGTTCATAACCGCGATCGAGGTGATAGACGCGGTTGACCTCGGTCGTGCCCTGCGCGGCAAGGCCGGCGATGATCAGGCTCATCGAGGCGCGGAGGTCGGTCGCCATCACCGGGGCGCCGACGAGGTGATCGACACCGCGCACCACCGCACTGCGGCCGCGTACATCGATGTCGCAGCCCATGCGCGCGAGTTCGGGAACATGCATATAGCGGTTCTCGAAGATCGTTTCGGTGAACAGCGACGCGCCCTTGCCGAGCGTTGCCATCGCCATGAACTGCGCCTGCATGTCGGTCGCGAAGCCCGGATAGGGTGCGGTCGACAGGGTGACGGGTTCGGCGCGACCCGACATCGCGACACGGATGCCGCCCTTGGTTTCCTCGACCGTCGCACCGGCCTGGCGGAGCGCCGACAGCGTGGCTTCCATTTCGTCGGCTTTGGCGCCGACCAGTTCGACATCGCCTTCGGTAATCACCGCGGCGCAGGCATAGCTGCCGGCTTCGATACGGTCCGCCATCACGCGATAGGTCGCGCCATGGAGGCGGTCGACGCCTTCGATCGTCAGCGTTTCGGTGCCGATACCCTCGATATGCGCGCCCATCGCGACGAGGCAGTTGCAGAGGTCGACGATCTCCGGCTCGCGCGCGGCATTTTCGAGCACGCAGGTGCCCTTGGCGAGCACCGCAGCCATCAGCGCATTTTCGGTCGCGCCGACCGACACGACAGGGAAGGTGAATTTGCCGCCGGGCAGGCGTCCGCGCCCGGGTGCGCTCGCCTTCACATAGCCCGACGCGAGCTCGATCTCGGCGCCGAAGGCCTCGAGCGCCTTCAGGTGAAGGTCGATCGGGCGGTTGCCGATCGCGCAGCCGCCGGGCAGCGATACCGTCGCCTCGCCCGCACGCGCGAGTAGCGGGCCGAGCACGAGGATCGACGCGCGCATCTTGCGCACGATGTCATAGGG
>JAFAED010000376.1 GCA_023424275.1 Pseudomonadota bacterium
GTACTGGGCGAAATAATTGGTGACGCTGCTTCCGAACAATTTATCGAGGAGACCGCGCTTCGACAGCAACTTGCCGTTCGCCGACGGGTCGAGCCGCTCGACGGTGTTGCGCAGCTCGATCAGGTTCATGCCGATGTCGCTGTCGCGGTCCATCGCCTTGATCGGCCGGTCGAGGAAGCGGTTCGACTGGTTCGCCGCTTCCAGCATTTCCTTGCGGCCCATGTTGGTGATCTGGTCGACCTTTTGCCCGAAGGCCGGCGAATTGACGTCCTGCGCCACCAGATCGTCGACGAAGCCGTCGACGCGTTCCTCCAGCTTGGATTTCTGCTCGCCCGAAAGCGGGACGAGACCCGCTGCCTTTTCGGGCGACACCGTGGGCACCGGATCGGGCGGGGTCAGCTTCAGCTCTTCGGTTGCGGTCGCCGTTGCGGTCACTTCGCTCATTCGTCTTCCTTCCAGCCCCAACTCTTCAAACCCGTGCCGCCCGCCTATATGGCATGCGGACCTGTGTTATTCAAGCACTACACCTGATCCGGACGATTCAGCCCCGGCGCGATCCACGCCGACAGGATCAGTTGCGCCATATGATAGACGAGGATCGGGACCAGCACCATGCCGGCGATAGCGGGCGGAAACAGCGTCGCGGCGAGCGGGGCGCCGACCGCGATGCTTTTCTGCGCGCCTGAAAAGAGCAGGGTGATGCGGTCGGGCCGGGCGAGGCCGAGCAGGCGACCGAACAGCCAAGCGCCGCCGAACGCCAGCGCGAGCAATACGGCGACCAGCGCGAAGACGATGCCGATCTCGCGTCCGTCGAGCAATTGCCAGATGCCGGCGACCACAGCGGCGGAGAAGGCGACATAGACGGCGACCGCAATGGCAGTGCGGTCCATGAACGTCGCGAGGCTGCGGTGGGCGAGCACCCAAGGGCGTAGCCATGTCTGCACGAGCTGGCCCGCGATGAACGGCAGCAACAATATTGCGACGATACGCAGCGCCGCCTCGCCGTGGATGGCGCCTGCGCTCCCCGCCAGCGCCGCGAACAACAGGGGCGACGCGATCACGCCCGCCAGATTGAGCAGCGCGGCGGCGACGACGCTCGCCGCAACATTACCCCCTGCAAGGCCGCTCGCCGCAGTCGCAGACTGGACGGTCGAGGGTAGGATGCCGAGGAAGAGGAAGCCGAGTGCGAGCGTCCCGGGGAGAAAGGGGGTGGCGGCAAGCTGCGCGCCGATCCCGAACAGCGTCATCGCGCCGAAGCAGAAAAGGAAGGCTCCGCCCTGCAGCTTCCAGTTGCGGATGCCGTGGAGCACCTCGTCGCGCGGCAGGCGGACGCCGTTCAGGAAAAAGAGAAAGACGATCGCGGCGGTCGATATGGCTTCCGCCACGGGCACTGCGGCGCCACGAACCGGAAGCAGGCTGGCGGTCAGGATCGTCGCGAGCAGGATGGGGACGAAGCGGTCGGGAAAGATACACGCAAGCATGGGGCGAGCGATGGCGGTGCCGCCCACGCTTGGCAAGACCGCAAGAAACGATAGACCGGCGCGATGGTCGATATGCTGATTCTCGCCGCGCTGCCCGAAGAGGCCGATGCCCTGTTCCCCGATGCCGGGGCGCGAACCGACGGTGCGCTTGGCGTGCGCCGGATCGAAGCGCACGGCCACGCGCTGACCATTGCAACATGCGGTCTTGGCAAGGTCAACGCCGCGCTTGCGGCGGGCCTGCTCGGTGCTGACGCCGATCTGCTGCTGATGACCGGGACCTGTGGCGCGCTCGGTGCGACGCCCGGGGCCTATTGGCTCGCCGAGGCGGTGCAGCATGATTATGGCGCGGTGCATCCCGGCCTGTTCCGCCGATATCGTGCCGGCGACTGGCCGATGGGCGAGCCCGGCGAGGCGCATTTTTCGGCGATGCCCGATCCGGGGCTCGGCCTGCCGCACGCGCGCATCGCGAGCGGCGACAGCTTCGTCGCCTGCCCCGATGCCGCCGCCGATCTCCGGTCGCTCGGCGCGACGCTCGTCGATATGGAGGTCGGCGCGGTGGCGCAGGTTGCGATGCGGCTCGGCAAGCCCTGGGCGGCGGTCAAGGCGGTAACCGACGAAGCGAATGACGCGAGCGGCGGCGATTTTCAGGCAAACCTGCGCCGTGCCGCGCGGGCCGCAGCGCAAGAGGTCGAGCGGCTGGTGGCGATGCTGTGAGGCGCGGGCTGGTCGTCGGCCTGATCGCAGCGATGCTGATCCTTCTCGTCGCGACGCCGATCCGCCATCATTTCGCGCCGCGCGACGCCGACCTGTTCGCCGAATGGCGTAACGGGCGCGCCAACGCCGACGTCGCGGCGATTGAGGCCTATCTGACGCGCGAAGGCGTCGGCGAGGTGCTGCCGATCGCCGATATCCTGCGCAGCGATGCGCGCTGGCGGCGCTGCGACGCCGCCGAACCGTTCGCCGTGCCACCGCGCCGCCTATGGCCCGCGATGGTGCCGACGCTGCGTTATGTTCGCGATCATGTCGTTCCCGCAGTCGGCCCGGTGCGCGTCGTGTCGGGGTATCGCGACCCGGTCGCCAACATCTGTTTCAGGGGAGCGAAAGCGAGCCGTCACCTGCATTTTGCGGCGCTCGACCTGATGCCGGAGCGGCCCTTGGAGCGCAAGGAGCTGATCGCGGCGCTTTGCCCGCTCCATGCGCGGACGGGCGCGCGCTTCGCGGTCGGGCTTGGCATCTATAACGTCACGCGCTTTCACATCGACACGGCGGGCTATCGCCGCTGGGGCGCCGATTATCGCGGCGTGACCTCGCCCTGCGCCTGACGCCTTGTGTCGTCGGCAATCATGTTGCGCCGCAGCACCACTTCTGTTAGGGGCGCGGCGTTTCGCGGCGCTCCGGGCGCTGCCCCCTTCCATCAAGGCTTTTTCCGCATGTCTTTGCGCAATATTGCGATTATCGCACACGTCGATCATGGCAAGACGACCCTCGTCGACCAGCTGTTCCGCCAGTCGGGTACCTTCCGCGACAACCAGCGCGTCGAGGAAAGGGCCATGGATTCCAATGACTTGGAAAAAGAACGCGGGATCACCATCCTGGCGAAGTGCACCTCGGTCGAGTGGGGCGAAGGCGCCGACCAGACGCGCATCAACATCGTCGACACCCCCGGCCACGCCGACTTCGGCGGCGAGGTCGAGCGCATCCTGTCGATGGTCGACGGCGTCATCCTGCTCGTCGACGCGGCCGAAGGCCCGATGCCGCAGACCAAGTTCGTCACCGGCAAGGCGCTCGCGCTGGGCCTGCGCCCGATCGCGGTGGTCAACAAGGTCGACCGCCCGGACGAGCGCATCCAGGAAGTGCTCGACGAGGTGTTCGACCTGTTCGTCAGCCTCGACGCCAGCGACGAGC
>JAFAED010000393.1 GCA_023424275.1 Pseudomonadota bacterium
AGTCTGCGGCGTCTTCGTCGTGTAGCGATAGGTCGCCGGCTCACCGGCGCGGTTCGAGATATATTCGGCGTCGAACGAGATGGTGAGATTGTCGGTCGGCTTCAGATCGAACGCGCCACTGACCAGCGAACGGCGACCCGACGTGTTGTCGATCCCCGAATCGAGATGCGCGTAGACGGCGTTGATTCGGGCGCCGAACAGACCGTCGCCGAACGTATTGCCATAATCGGCGCTGCCGCCGAGCTGGCCGTGCGCATTGCCGAAGATCGAGGCCGAGAAGGTCGGCGTCTCGGTCGGGCGCTCCATCACCATGTTGATGATGCCCGACGGCGTGGTGAAGCCGTAGTAGAGCGCCGACGCACCCTTCAGCGCTTCGACACGTTCCTTGTTCTCGAGCGGCAGGCCGACGAGATTGACGATGGGCAGCGAGCCGTTGAGGCGATAGTTGCCGCGGTTGTCGACATCGATGCCGCGGATCGCGAGGCTGCTGTAAAAGGTCGAGGTGATCTGCGAGCTGGTGACGCCCGCCGAGTTGCGGAGCGCGTCGCTCAGCGTGACGGCCTGCTGGCCTTCGAGCAGGCTCTTCGGAATGACCGAAATCGTCAGTGGCACGTCAAGCTGCCGCGCGCCGCGAAAGCTGCCGACCTGGACCGCTTCGGTGCCGGTCCGGTCGGCGGTGACGACAATCTCTTCGAGACCCGAGCTGTCGGCTTCGCCCGCCGCGCCGGCATCCTGTGCGAACGCCGCGGAAGGCACCAGAACCACGCCCAGCGCAGCACCGGCAAACAACAGCGATTTATGCATCTTTGTCATAATAACTTCCCTCCAAATTCCCTAGACCCGTAATCGAGAGGAGACGTCTGTCGCGCCTTCCTACCCAAAACCCTTTTGAATTTCACATTATCAGCGCCACGTCTTGCGATCTTTTCATGTTTAAGTATGAGATTCCCTCATGAACGAACATGCCCGCCGCCTGCTGCCGCCGATGGCCGCCCTGCACAGCTTCATGGCGGCTGCACGCCATGGCAGCTTCTCCAAGGCGGCCGAGGAAATCGGGTTGACGCAGAGCGCGGTGAGCCGACAGGTCGCGACGCTGGAGGACTGGCTTCAGACCTCGCTTTTCGACCGCAATGGTCGCCGTGTTCAGCTGAGTGCGGATGGCCGCGCCTATGCCGACGCGATCGGCCCTGCGCTTGCGGCGATCCGCGTCGCAACCGCGCGGACGCTTGCCGAACCCGCCGAAACGGTCCTGCGCATCGCGACGCTGCCGACCTTTGGCATGCGCTGGCTGGCGCCCAAATTGGGCCAGCTGACCCGCGACATGCCCGATCTGGAAATCGAGTTCGCGGCGCGCACCCATGAATTCGACTTCGACGAAGAGCGGTTCGACGCCGCGATTCATTATGGCGTGCCGACCTGGCCGGGCGCCGAGCATGATTTGCTGTTTCGTGAACGCGCGATCCCGGTGATCGCTCCGCGGCTTCTTGCCGAACATTCGGTCCAGACGCCGCGCGACCTGCTCAATTTCCCGCTGCTCGTGCAGGCCGAACGCCGTGATGCATGGCGGCTGTGGCTGCATCATATGGGTGCGCCGGTCGACAAGATGATCGCCGGTCCGACCTTCGACCATTTCCTGATGCTGGCGCAGGCGGCGGTCGCAGGCGCCGGCGTGGCGCTGCTCCCCAGTTTCATGATCGAACCCGAACTGGAATCGGGCGCGCTCGTTTGTCCGTTCGACCAGGCAGTGGTCGGCGACGCTGCTTATTATCTCGCCTACCCTGCGGCTCGCCTCAACAACCCGCGCTTTGCGCGGCTTCGGACATGGATCCTCGCCGAAGCGGCGCAGCAACGCTGATCCGGCCGCGGTCATGCGACGAGGCCCAGCTGGACGGGCGACGAGCGAAGCCGTTCGCCACGATCGGCACCAAGCGCGCGCACCGCGTCGTCGCCGATCGCGATTTCGCCGGGCCCGGGTCGCGCCGCGCCGAGCGTGACGCGAAATCGGTCCAGGTCGCCAATGCAGACGAGATAATCGGGTGCACCCGGAGCAAAATTGGGCGAGAGCGGCACCGGCACCCCGCAACGCGAATGGCGCACTGTGGCGATCTGGTCGCGGTCGCAATGCACTTGCGGTCCGACGTCGAATACATCGACATAGCCCTCGTACCGAAAGCCTTCCTGCATCAGCAGCGCCTTGGCGGGCGCACTCGCATCATGCGGCCGGCCGATGACGGCGCGGGCGGCATCGGGCAGCAGGTCGATATAGATCGGATGTTTCGGCAAAAGCTCGGCGATGAAGTCGGCGCCGCGCACCGCGCTCAGACGGTCGGCGGTCGCAAAATCCATGTTGAAGAAACGCGCGCCGACCGCATCCCAAAAGGGATTACGTCCATCGGCGTCCTGCCACCCGCGCATCTCGGCCATTAACAGCGGCGCGAACAGGTCAGGCCGCGACGCGACCAGCATATATCGCGCCCGCGCAAGCAGGCGCCCTGCCCCGCTGCCCTTTTCGCTCGGCCGCACCGCGAGCGTGCCGACCTCGGTGGTGCCGGTATAATCATTGGCGAGCGTGAGCATCTCGACATCGCAGCTCGCGCCGACCGCCTGGCTGCGCTGGACGAGCCGAATGCGCTTGTACGAAAAGAAGCCGAAAGGCGCGCCGACCGACGGGTAGAGCGCCGACGTGCCGAGCAGCCGGCCCTCGGCATCGTCGAGCACCAGCATATAATGCGCATCGGCGCGGTCGATATCCCCCGCAAAGCTCGCGACCGAGCGTTCGACCTTTTCGGCCAGCGCGTCGCGATCGGCGGGCAGCGTCGTCATGCCGGGGCCAAGGCTTTCGGCCAGGTCGACGAGCGCTGGGAGATCGCGGGTCTCGATCGGGCGGACGACACGCATCAGGCGCTCTCCGCCATGGCCGGCACACGCGATACCGCCGCCCGCTTCCGCCCCCGCGTCGTCCGCGAATACCACAGCCACAGACCACTCGCCGAAAGCCCGGCAAGCGACAGGCCCGCAACCAGCATCAACAGACGGGTAGCGGTGCCGCCGAACA
>JAFAED010000016.1 GCA_023424275.1 Pseudomonadota bacterium
TCCTATCGCCCGGACGTGTCGAAACCGCAGCCCGCGGACAACCGCGCCGTGCCCGCGACCTACGACATCGACTGGACCGCCGACGATGTTCCCTGCCTGTCGCCCGCGACGAAACGCTGACTGCGTCCGGGCCCGGCGCGGCGATCAGTCGCGCAGCAACTCGTTGATCCCGGTCTTGGCGCGCGTTTGCGCATCGACGCGTTTGACGATGACGGCGCAATAGAGCGAAGGCCCCGGCGTCCCGTCGGGCAGCGGCTTGCCCGGCAGCGATCCCGGCACGACCACCGAATAGGCGGGAACCTCACCGACAAAGACTTCGCCCGTCGCACGGTCGATGATCTTGGTCGATGCGCCGAGGTAAACGCCCATCGACAACACCGCGCCCTCGCGCACGATCACGCCTTCGGCGACTTCGGCGCGCGCGCCGATGAAGGCGCCGTCCTCGATCACCACGGGGCCCGCCTGCAACGGTTCAAGCACACCGCCGATTCCCGCGCCACCCGACAGATGGACGTTGGCGCCGATCTGCGCGCAGCTGCCGACGGTGGCCCAGGCGTCGACCATCGATCCCTCGCCGACATAGGCGCCGATATTGACGAAGCTCGGCATCAGCACCGCGCCCTTGCTGATAAAGGCGCCGCGGCGGACGATCGATCCGGGGACCGCGCGAAAGCCGGCCTCGCGGAAACGATTCTCGCCCCAGCCGGCAAATTTCGACGGCACCTTGTCCCACCAGGTCGCACCGCCGGCGCCGCCCTCGATGATTTCCATGTCGTTGAGCCGGAACGACAGCAGCACCGCCTTTTTCAGCCACTGGTTGACCTGCCAGTTGCCCGACGCGTCGCGTTCGGCGACGCGATGGCTGCCGTTATCGAGCCCTTCGAGCGCGGTTTCGACGGCTTCGCGCACTGCGCCTGTCGTCGTCAGGCCCAGCGTGTCGCGCGCATCCCACGCGGCTTCGATCGTGCTTTGCAGGTCGGTGCTCATGAAATTCCCCATGGTAAAGGCAGGTTGTCGAGCCAGTCGGCGATGTCGGTCGCGTGGAAATCAACATGGCTTGGCAGGTGGTCGCGATGGCCGCTTTCGCTGCCATTGTCCAGCCACACGGTCGTCATCCCCAGCATCTTGGCCGGCGTCAGGTTGCGCGCCGTATCCTCGACGAACAGGCTTTTCGCGGGATCGACGCCCAGATGATCGACCATCGCCCGATACGCCGCCGCGTCGGGTTTGGGCACATAGCGCGTGACCCTTATGTCGCAGATGCCGTCGAACAGGTCGGCAATCCCGCGCGCTTCGAGCACGCGCGCCGCATAATCGGCGTCGGCATTGGTGAAGACCAGCTTGCGGCCGGGCAGCCGCTCCAGCCCCGCACGCAGCCGCGCATCGACGCTCAGCCGGTCGAGCGCGATGTCATGGACATCGACCAGGAAATCCTCGGGGTCGACGCCGTGATGGCGCATCAATCCCGCCATCGTCGTGCCATGATCGTGGAAATATTGCTTCTGCACCCGCCGCGCCTCGACCGCATCGACGCTCAAGAGCCGCATGATGAAGCCGCCCATGCGCTCGTCGATCAGGTCGAACAGCTTTGCCGACGGCGCATAAAGCGTGTTGTCGAGATCGAAGATCCAGCTGTCGATATGGTCGATCGAAACGGTCATGATGCCGCGCGGCATAAAGGCTGGTCGCCGCTGCGGCAAGGCGGGCCGTGCCGCTTTTCCCGATGCATAGCCGTGCTGCGTTTAGCCCGACATTTGTCGGTTTCGCGGCGGTCGCTGCGTGGTTGCGCTTTAGGGTCCTGACCCTAGGCAAGTGCCGCGTGCAGCACCTGCCACCGCGCCAGTTTCGCGGCGAACCCGATCGTATGCGCAGCGCTGCTCGATGGCAGGTCGACGACCGCGAGGCCCGCGCGTGGGGGCAATTGCTTCCGCCCGATCGCCGCCGCCTTGCCGCCGTTGAAGGCAATCATGCGTAGTTCGGGAAGCGCGGCGACCATGGTCGTCAGATCATGGGCTTCGACGTCGCGGATCAGCGAGTCGCTGCTCGTGCGTCGCTCGGCGCTGCGGATCACGTCCCACAAGCCGATTTTCGCCTCGCGCAGTGCGGCGAGCCGGTCGTCATAGGGCAGGTCCGCGAGCGGCCGGTCCGTTACGGCGCCGAGCAGGCGCCAGAATTGGTTCGCGGGATGCGCATAATAGCGTCGTTCGGCGAGCGATCTTGCGCCGGGCAGGCTGCCGAGGATCAGCAGTCGTGTGTCGGACGCGACGTGCGGGGCGAAGCTGGCGTGGCGGACGGCGGACATGGGCGACCGATAACCCGCGCGGGTCGACGCAACAATATTGCCCGCCCCTTGACCGCAGAAGGAATCGGGTCTAGGGGCGCGCTCGACCGAAAAGGGCGGTTTGCTGCCTTTTTCAGTTACAACAGCGCTTGAACATTGCTGGCGCGGATGGAGCCTCCGGAAGATCATATCGATCCGCCGGGGTCTTTTGCTGTTATCAGGTCGGCCGTTTTTCGCCAATTTTGGCGGGTCAGCGGCCGGAGCTTCATCCACCGCGGTACAGTAACCGTTCGCTCAGATGGGCGGACATTTAAAGGTGAAGCATTCATGCCCACGATCAACCAGCTGGTCCGCAAGGGCCGGACTCCCCAGA
>JAFAED010000063.1 GCA_023424275.1 Pseudomonadota bacterium
CAAGGCCGTCCTTCGGAGAATATGGACATCGGTATGCGTGGCCGATGCCTTAGGCCGCCTGAAGCCCTGCCGGGCGCCCCGGCAAGGGGTCCCGCGGCAACAAAAGCGCCTCTTCGCCGCCTCGAAACCTTCGGGACGATAGACTGGTGACTATTGGGCGCGAGCCACCGCCCGGGTACGCCGGTGGCCTCGTCGCCCGACAGAGCGGCGCGGCGCCTATGCGGGCTCGGCGCGAGAAGACCCGTTCCTCGGCCTTGCGCGGAGGACAAGCAGGAACAGGACGAAGCCGACGACGACCGCGACGAGCGACGCCTCGGGACCGAAGGAACCACCCGACAGCCACAGCGGCGCCGTTTCCGCCGGCACGGCCTTGAGCAGGCTCCCGCTCGCGGGGAACCCCGAGACCGCCGCGCCGAAGATGCCGCCTTGCGCAAGGTTCCAGCCGGCGTGAACGCCGACCGACAGCCAGATGCGACCGCTCACAATGTAGAAGGCCGCGAGCATCAACCCTGCCTCGACCGCGATCGCGAGCGACGAGAAGAGTGTTGCACCGTCATTGCCGAGATGCGCCGCACCGAAGGCAATTGCCGAGAGAAGCAGCGCCGGTGCCTGTCCGAACGCCCGCATCAGGAGCCTGAAGAGGATGAGGCGGGCGAGAAGCTCTTCGAGCAGACCGGTGCCGATCGCTTCGCGCAGGTCATGCGTCCAGTCGGTCCAGTCACCGGCAGAAATCCGGTAGGCCCCGCTGAGCCACAGGACTGCGATGATCGCGCTCATCGCTGCGATGCCGATCGCGAGCCCCGCCGCGATTTCGCGCAGCGCCGGACGCATCGCGATCTCGGTGGCAACGCGTCCCTCGCCGGCGCGCACCAGGAGCGCATAGGCGCCATAGGCCAGGACCGCGCAGACGAACGCCATGGCGAGGCGAAGATCGGGATCGGGATGGAGCGAGGCGACGATCGACTGGAGCGACAGGATAGCGATTTCTATCGCGAGCAGCACGACCATCCAGACGAGTGCCCGCACCCAGCGCCATCGACCCGGTCCGAGGATGCGCCGATCGCCGAGCGCAACGAACCCGGCAAAGGTGTCGGCGACCTCGGAGCCATGGCTTTGCGACCCTATCGACTGCATGAATAATGCCTCTTGAAGAAGATGATCGGTCCGTCAGCGGTTGATGGCCACGGCGGGCGAAAGACGCTTGAAGATGAACACCGAGAGCAGCCACGACAGGGCGAAGGTGGCCACCACCGCGATGCCGAGCGCATTGAAGCTCGAGTTGAGGTGCGCGATGGTCGCGATCACGCGGCTGCTTTCGCCCGCACGCGCTGTGACCAGGCCGGCCACCTGCACCCCGCCGATGAAGACAGCGACCGCGATGGACATGAGCGTGATGAGCAGATTGTAATAGAGTTTGCGCGCAGGCTCGACCACGGCCCATTTATAGGCCCCAACCATGAACAGGCCGTCGGTCGTGTCGAGCAGCGACATGCCGGCGGCGAACAGGAGCGGGAACAACATCGCAGTCATCGGCGAGAGGCCATGCGCGGTTTGCGTCGCAGCAAGCCCGAACAGCGCCACCTCCGTCGCGGTGTCGAAACTCAGCCCGAAGAGGAAGCCCATCGGCGCCATGTGCCAGGGCTTGCCGATGCAGCGAAACAGCCCCTGGAACAGGCGCGAGAAGAGCCCGCCCGATCGCGGCAGCATGTCCATGTCTGCGCTCTCGAGGCGTTCGCCCGCGCGGAGCCGCCGGAAGGCGGCGATGATGCCGTGCAGGATCCACAAGTTCATCGCGGCGAGACCGAACAGGAACACCGCCGAGACAAGGGCACTGACTATCCCCCCGACGTCCCGATAGGCCTCGATGCCCTTCAGCGAGCTTGCCGCGTGGACGACGGCGGCGGTCGCGATCATCACCACGGCCGAGTGACCGATCGCAAACCAGAAGCCGACCGATACCGATGGCCTGCCCTGCTGGACGAACTTCCGGGTCACATTGTCGATCGCCGCAATATGGTCTGCGTCGACCGCGTGGCGCAGCCCGAGGCCGTAGACGACGACCGCGATACCGAGCAGGGCCGGATAGTCGCGAAAGGCCGCGAGCGCCCACGCCCAGGCACCGATGTTGATCAGTGCGAGAAACGCATAGACAATGGCAACGCGGCGCCGGAAGCCCTGGTCCGCCGGCAGAAAACCGCCGATGCGCGATATGATCGACATCATGCGCGTCGTGCCAGCGGCTGGCGCGCCGCTTGTTTCGGAAAAAGAACAGTGATGAGCAGAAAGGCCGCCAGCGCGCCCGCGACTTCGGCGCCGACATAGAGGAGGGCTGTCCCCTCACCTAGCGCGAACGGTCCCGAGGTCACCGCGGCACCCGCGGTGACGGCAGGATTGGCGTAGGACCCGGTCGGCGTGGCGAGAATCGCCGCAAGCAACCAGGCGCCGACCGCAAAGGGACCGGTATCGGCGGACGCGCGCCAAGCGACGCCGAACACGACGAGCATGAGACCCGCGCTCGCGATGAACTCACTCGCGAAGGCGTGCGGAACGATGGGCCCGACATTTTGAGGCGGATCGCCCCACAGGATCGCCGCGATGAGGCCGCCGCCAACGCCGCCGGCAATTTGCGCCGCGATATAGACAGCCGCGCACACGGGGCTGCGCACCCCTGCCAGGCCCTGAAGACCGCTGATCAGCGGGTTGAAATGCCCACCCGATATGCGGCCGAAGGCGACGATGAGGCCGACGAGCGATGCGGGCACGGCCACGGTGATCATCAGCGCCGCAGCGCCCGGCTGATGCGGAAACAGGCGCGCCGCCGCATGGCCCGCGCCGCTCGCGGCGAACACGAGCAGCAGCGTTCCTACGCATTCGGCAATCGCCCGGTGCGAGAGCGCAAGCTCGGGGTTTTCCTCATGGAAGCAGGGCGCCGCGTCAGCCTTCATGCGGGCCGTCTTCCGCCGCGAAGCGCGCCTCGACCTCCTGCATCTTGCGTGCAAGATCGGTCGGGGTGAAGAAGCCCTTGGTGAAGCTGATATTCGAGAAGGCGACGATCCAGCGCTCATAATAAGGCAGCTTGCCGATCAGCGTCTCGCCGAGCGCTTCGACGCCTTTCCGCTTTTCCTCGGTATTGATGAGCTTCTTGAAGTCGAGCACGTCGGCGAGCGCATGGCAGCGCTTCTCCCACGGCTCGAGCTGGTGCTCGACCCGCATCACCGAACCCGCCTCGAACCCGCCGATGTCGTTGGGAAGGCGGCTGACAAAATCCTCGGTCGCCATCACACCGCCTCCTTTTCTGCGGTCACGGGAACGACGCCGATCATGGCGTCGCGGGTGACGATCGCCGCCAGTTCTTCCTCGCTCCATCCCTCGGTGCCCGCCGGGCGCAGCGGCAGGACGAGATAGCGGACCACTGCCGTCGAATCGCTGACGACGATGTCGACATCGTCCGGTATCTCGGTCCCGAACTCCGAAAGCACTTTGCGCGGTTCGATTACGGCGCGCGCGCGGAAGGGCTTGAGCTTATACCAGTCCGGCGGCAGCCCGAGGACGGGCCGCGGGTAACAGGAACAGAGCGTGCAGACGATGAGGTTGTGAACCCGCTCGCTATTCTCGAGAACGATGAGCTGGGTATCGTCGTAGAAGCTGATGCCGAGTTCCTCGCAGGCCAGGCGGCCATCGGCGAGCAGCCGCGCCTTGAAGCCGGGATCGGTCCATGCGCGCGCCACGACAGCAGCGCCGAGCGCCGGCGTCCGCGAGTCCAGGACCTCGATCTGGCGCCGGATTTCGCCGGGCCCGATATGGCCGCGCTCGATCATGAGTTCGGTGACCGCCATCTCCATGATTTCATAATAGCCCGGCATGGCGTCCGCGGTGATCGGCGCATGATCATGGTCATGGTCATGGTCATGGTCATGGTCATGGTCGTGGTCGTGGTCGTGTGCGGCATGCGGGTCCTGGGGGTTCATCACTTCTTCTCCAGCCAGCTTTCGTAGATTTCGATGTGGAGCTCGTCGCGCGGCGAGCCGGTATAGTCGGGCCAGAGCGACGGCATCGGGAGCGCCACGCGATAATAGTGGAGCTTGCCACCGGCGTTCCGTCCGTAGCCTTCTTCTTCATTATCGACCGCTGCGGGCTCGATGATGCGCTCTACCCGGCCCGAATGCCCGCGCAGATATCGAGGCACGCGGTAGTGCCCGACGGGAAAGCGCGTGATTACCTGCACCATGTCCCCGACGGCGAAACGGGGCATTTCCCCGAGGGCCGGGACGACCTTGTCCAATATGCTGTCAGTCATTGCGCGCTCCTGCTTGCCGAGGTGGACAATGTCGCACCGCAGCCGCGCACGCCATTCTACGCTGGAAGGGCGAGCCCATACCTATGTATGGACCGGCTCCCTTCAGTATTCGGATCAGCCTCGTTCAGGCTTCGGCGAGCCCCGCAACGCCAAGCCTCGCAGCGGCAGCGTGGACGCCATGCACTCTCCAGCGCTTGTATGTTCGTGCTCGCTAACGGGACGCTCTTTTTCGGCATCGGCCTCGCTGCCAATCCGAAATTGCCGCCATTCTTGAACACATGGAGGCCCGTCCAAGCTTTAATGGGGCACTTGAGACCGAAGGTGTCGGCCGCGTCGACCTTGGCCTCATTGCTCCCATAATCGAGACATGAGCCAGATACCTCTTCCAAGAGGCCCGATTACCTGTCTTTCGTCTGAACGCCGGTCTCGGAGCGGAAGAGAAGTAGGGCCAGAATCGAGACGAAGAACGCTGCCAGCGACACGATAGTCCAGCCCCAATGCGTCCAGATCAGCGGCGTCGCGAGCGAGAACAGGCTGCCCCCAGCGAATGTTGCGGTGGAATAGACCGAGTTCAGTCGCATTCGGATGGCAGGATCAAGCCCGTAAAGGGCGGTTCGCAGAGAAATGTCACTGCCGGTAGCTGCCACGCCGATGATTACCATGGCCGATACAACCCCGATATAGCTCGTGGGCCAAATCACCATTGCCAGCCAGCCAGACGCCATGAGGATGAAGCAGGCACGCACGGCAGTTGCGGTATCGAACCGGTCAGCCAGCTTGCCGAGAAAGGGGGCTGCAATTGCTCCGGTCACGGCGACGAGAGACAACAGACCGATCTCTCGCGTGTTAAGGTTGAAAGGCGCCGCTTGCAGTCGCAGCGCCAATCCGACCCAAAGGGCGTTGAACATGCCAAAGCTTAAAGCCTGCAGCATGGCTGCCCGGCGCAGCAGCGGGATTTCCCTTGCCAGAGCGACAAGCGACTTTAGCAAAAGGGCGTAAGCTTCGCTGCGAAGCCCTGGAGTCCGGGGCATCACATGCTTCATGGCCACCCCCATCAAAAGAGTCATGAGTGCGGCTGCCACATAGACCGCACGCCATCCGACAGCATAACCCGCGATGCCGGCCGCAGACCGGCCGAGCATGATGCCGATCATGATCCCCATCGCCAGAG
>JAFAED010000118.1 GCA_023424275.1 Pseudomonadota bacterium
CACCAATCTGGCGCAGCCGGTCGCGGTGCCGTCGGGAACGGTGCGCCTTGCCAATGCCCGGAAAATCTATGTCGCGCGCACCTATATGTATGTCGCGGCCAAGGCCGACGGCCTCGTCATCGTCGACGTGACGCGGCCCGCGGCACCGATCGTCTGGCCGGGGCTGACCTTCGGCGGCGCGCTCAACGATGCCGAGGATGTGATCGTCGCATCGACCAACGCGTCGCTGTTCGGATATGTCGCCGACGGGCGGAACGGCATCAAGGTGCTCCAGCTCACCAGCCCCGACAATCCGGGCCTCTATGGCTTCTCGCCGAAACCGACCCCCGAACTGATCGCCTGGGCGAAGACCCCGTCGCCCGCGCTCGCGCTGTCGAAGGGGCTCGACCGCGACCGCGCAGTCGACGAAACGGGCGGCCAGATGGCGGTGTTCGGGCGTGTGGGATCGCGGCCGTTCACGCGCCCCGAAATGGAGAGACTGTTCCTGAACAGCAAGGGCGTCGTCTACAAGGTCAGCGACGAGGTCGATCAGAACGCTTGGCGACCGCCGCTGCTTTACGCGGACTGAGGCGACGGCGGGTATCGACCGGACGCTGACCTATCCTGCATCGTCACCCCGGACTTGATCCGGGGTCCCGCTTGAGATCGAAGGCAATCAGCGCATCAAAAAGCGGGATCCCGGATCAAGTCCGGGATGACGGAAGTGAGAGGGTGCAGCGTCCGCTTCCCGCATCAAAAGGGACGAAGCTGGCGCTCCTTACTGCCGCTCCGCCTGAACCACCGTGTCGGACGCGCGCAGCGCCGACAATATGCGCATCACATGCTGCACGTCACGTACCTCGACGACGACGTCATAGGTATGGAACCCGCCCTCGCGGTTCGACAGGCGCAAATTGGTGATATTCGCCGAATTGGCGGCAAGGATGCCCGACATTTCGGCGAGCGTGCCCGGTTCGTTGAGGATGACGATGCACAGCCGCGCATTGCCGCCCTCGCTATCCTCCTGCCAGCGAAGGTCGATCCAGTCGGCGTCGATGCCGTCGGCGAGCCGCGGGCAGTCGATGACATGGACCTCGATCCCTTCGCCCGGCCGCGACAGGCCCACGATGCGGTCGCCCGGAACGGGATGGCAGCAGTCGGCAAGCTGATAGGCAACGCCCGGCGTCAGTCCCGCGATCGACACCGCCGCGCCCTGTACGAGCTTGTCGGGCTTCGTCTTCATTTCGGCGGTGATGCCGGGGACCAGCGCCTCGAGCAGCGCATTGTCGGTGATCCGCTGCTTGGCGATCGCGACATAAAGCGCGGTATCGTCGTCGAGCTTCAGCCGCGTCAGCGCGGCCGCGCGGGCCTTGTCGCCGACCTTGTTCGGCAGGCGTAGCGCAATCTCGTCGTACATCTTGCGGCCGAGCGCCGCGAGTTCGACCTTTTCCTTCGATCGCACATGGCGGCGGATCGCCGCGCGCGCCTTGCCGGTGACAGCGAAGCCGAGCCAGGCCGGCTGCGGCGTCTGCTTGTCCGACGAGAGGATCTCGACCGTGTCGCCATTGTTGAGCTGCGTGCGCAGCGGCACCAGCCGGCCGTTGACCTTGGCGCCGACCGTGCGGTCGCCGAGCCCGGTGTGGACCGCATAGGCGAAATCGACCGGGGTCGCGCCCTTCGGCAGCTGGTGCAGGCTGCCCTTCGGCGTGAAGGCGAAGATGCGGTCCTGATACATCGCGATGCGCGTGTTTTCGAGGAACTCTTCGGGATCGTGCGTCCGCTCGAGGATTTCGATCAGGTCGCGGATCCACCCCGCCTGCCCGTCGGGCGCGCTGCCGCCCTGCTTGTAGGCCCAATGCGCGGCGAGGCCGAATTCGGATTGCTGGTGCATGCCCAGGCTGCGGATCTGGATCTCGATACGCATATTCTGCTGGTGCATGATCGTCGTGTGCAGCGACTTGTAGCCGTTGCGTTTCGGGGTCGAGATATAATCCTTGAAGCGGCCGGGAACCATCTTCCACTTGCGGTGAAGGATGCCGAGCGCGGCATAGCAATCGGCGTCGGTCGGCGTGATGATGCGAAAGGCGATGATGTCGGTCACCTGCTCGAAGCTGACGTGGCGTTCCTGCATCTTGCGCCAGATCGAATAGGGGTGCTTCTCGCGCCCCGACACATCGGCCTCGATCCCGTTCTTCGCGAGCAATTCCTTGAACTCGCGGCTGATCGCGGCGACCTTGTCCTTGCCGCCGGCGCTCAGCTTGGCGAGGCGGCCGGTGATCGTCGCATAGGCTTCGGGCTCGAGCTCGCTGAACGCGAGCAGCTGCATCTCGCGCATATATTCATACATGCCGATCCGCTCGGCGAGCGGGGCATAGATGTCCATCGTCTCCTTGGCGATGCGGCGGCGCTTCTCGGGATTCTTGATGAAATGCAGCGTCCGCATATTGTGCAGCCGGTCGGCGAGCTTGACGAGCAGCACGCGGATATCGTCCGACATGGCGAGCAGGAATTTGCGCAGATTTTCCGCAGCACGTTCATTTTCGGTCTGCGCTTCGATCTTCGACAGCTTGGTCACGCCATCGACCAGCCGGCCGACGTCGCTGCCGAACAGGCGCTCGATCTCCTCGGGCGTCGTCAGCGTGTCCTCGAGCGTGTCGTGAAGCAGCGCGGTGACGATCGTCTCGGCGTCGAGGTGAAGGTCGGTCAAAATCCCCGCGACTTCGACCGGATGGCTGAAATAGGGGTCGCCCGAGGCGCGTTTCTGGCTGCCATGCTTCTGCACGGTAAACACATAGGCGCGATTGAGCAGCGCCTCGTCGACGTCGGGATCATAAGCGCGCACGCGCTCGACAAGTTCATATTGCCTCAGCATCGGCTTCAATGTCGTTCATGTAAGCAAGATTGCAATGCGAAATTTGTGTGCGCCGCGCCGAAGTCGTTAGCAACTTTGGTAAAGCCCATTGGACGCATCGTTTCCCGCGAGTAGGACTGGATGTTGATGGGGACCCATGCTCTTGATTCGACGGCACCGCCGCGGGTGTCGATGATAATGCCCGTGCATAATGGTGCGCGCTGGCTTGCCGAAGCCATTGCGTCGGTACTGGCGCAGGAATTTACCGACTTCGAACTGATCCTCGTCGACGATGCGTCGCGCGATGCCTCGCCCGACATCATGGCAGACGCTGCGGCAGGCGATCCGCGCGTTCGGCTCTGCCGGCTCGATACCAATGTCGGGCTGCCCGCCGCGCTCAATCACGGCTTTGCCAAGGCGCGCGGCGAACTGCACAGCTGGACCTCGGACGACAATCTGCTGCGCCCGCAAATGCTGACGCGCCTCGTTGCGACGCTCGATGCACGGCCAGAAGCGGATATCGTCCACGCCGATTTCACGCTGATCGACGACGAAGGTGCCGAACTTGGCCGGTCGCGCGTCGGGCCCGTCGAACGGTTGCTCTACGGCAATAATATCGGTGCCTGCTTCCTTTACCGCGCCCGCGTCACCGAAGCCCTTGGCGGCTATGACACGAAGCTGTTCGGTGTCGAAGATTATGACTTCTGGCTTCGTGCCGCGCCGCAATTCGAGTTCGTCGCGCTGCACGAGGATCTGTACATCTACCGCAAGCATGGCGGCAGCCTGACCAGCCAGCGCGCGGAACAGATACAGGCGCTGACGGCGCAGGTCGTCGAGCGCGCGCTGCCCGAATCGCTGCCGGCACGCAGCCGCAGCGAAATCCTGCTCGGACTCGCGCTGCGCAGCAGTCGCCGCTGGCGGCTCGACCTGGTACGCCGCGCCTTTCGCACCGACCCGCGGTACGTCGCCACGCAATTGCCAGCGCTCGCGCGCTGGTCGCTCGTGGTCGCGCGCAACCGGCTTACCGCTTAGGCCATATAAGGAAAAAGGCCGCCGCATCTCGCGCGAGATGCGGCGGCCTTT
>JAFAED010000119.1 GCA_023424275.1 Pseudomonadota bacterium
GCATGAACTTGATCTGCTGGCCCTTCCTGAGCACGCCGTCGACGACGCGGACGAGGATGACGACGCCGAGATACGGGTCGTACCAGCTATCGACGAGCATCGCCAACAAGGGAGCTGTCGCGTCGCCCTTCGGCGGCGGGATCTTGGTGACGATCGCCTCGAGGCATTCCTCGATGCCGATCCCCGACTTCGCCGACGCGAGCACCGCGTCGTCGGCGGGCAGGCCGATGATGTCCTCGATCTCGGCCTTCACCTTGTCGACGTCGGCCGCGGGCAGGTCGATCTTGTTGATCACCGGCACGATCTCGTGATCATGCTCGATCGACTGATAAACGTTCGCCAGCGTCTGTGCCTCGACCCCCTGCGCGGCGTCGACGACGAGCAGCGCGCCCTCGCACGCCGCGAGCGACCGCGACACTTCATAGGCGAAGTCGACGTGGCCGGGCGTGTCCATGAGGTTGAGCTCGTAGGTCTCGCCGTCGTGCGCCTTGTACTTCAGGCGCACCGTCTGCGCCTTGATCGTGATCCCGCGCTCCTTCTCGATGTCCATATTATCGAGGACTTGCGCCGACATCTCGCGCGCGGTGAGGCCCCCGGTGAACTGGATCAGCCGGTCGGCGAGCGTCGATTTCCCGTGATCGATGTGCGCGATGATCGAAAAATTGCGGATATGGGACAAAGGCGTGGTCATGCGCCGCGCCCTAGCAGCCGAAAGCGCCGCTGTCAGCAGGGTCTTAAAGCCACAAAAGCCCCGCATGCGCGGGTCGGTTTTGAGGCTTTTGTGGCCTTAAGGAGACAAAGGATACGGACGCACGCAGTGAAACTGTCTCCTTTGTCGCTTTATGGCGGCGGCAAAGGTCGCGAAGGTCACCCACGGCGGGCATGGGCGAAACATCGCAAAGGTCGCACGCAGGCGCGACGTTTCGCGCCGCGGCGGGGCAGCGGATTTCTACGGAGTCAAAGAGCCAGCGGCGGGAGGCTGGCATGGCGGGATAATGTAGGAAAGGGGTTTTCGCGCGGAGACACGGAGGCACCGGCAACATCCCCCAGCGATACACTGTAGTCCTCCCTGTCGCGCAGCGATGGGGAGGTGGCAGCGCAAAGCGCTGACGGAGGGGCTATAACGCAACGTCATCGCCCCTCCACCACCCTTCGGGCGGTCCCCCTCCCCATGGCTTCGCCACAGGGAGGATGTCTTTATCATCGTCACCCCGGATCAAGTCCGGGGTGACGACAGATTCGAGAGCCGCAGCCATCGAGAGGATCAGAGTGCCAACCACCGCCCGCAATCATCGCGCACCCGGGCGTCCGCATCCCTCATCCCCCGTTCCAACACCGCCGCCCTCGCCTCGCCCTCCTCCACCGCCGCCAGCGCTGCGATCGCATTTGCGCGCACGCGCAGCACCGGGTGCGCCGTTGCGAATTGCTCGGCGATGTCCTTGCCATCGTCGGTCAGATGCACCGCGCAGCGGAGCAGCATTTCGCCGCTGGTCAGCGTCGGGCGTTTGGCGATCGTGCCCCATCTTTCGGCATCGGCTTCGAGGTCGACGATATATTGGTCGCGCCAGGGGACATGTTCGCCCTCGTCCATGATGTTGAGGCTGATCGACAGGCTTTCGGGCGGGAGCTGGCTGTGGATGTCGCGGTGGGCGCGGTAGAGCATCAGCTTGCCCTCGCCGAGTTGGCTGCGTTCGACGAATTTGAGGTTCAGCGGCTCGCCGACGCGGCCGTCGACCGTTTCGGGATCATAGTCATAATAGTCGCTGATGTAGCCGGGGCCGAAATAGCCGGCGGTGAGGAAGTGGAAATTATGGTCGTGCGGCACGCCGTAGGAGAAGGCGGCGGGGCCGCTCGCGGCGAATGCGGCGTCGCGCTCCGACGGCCACATATTGGCGCGGAGATAGAAGCCGCGCGGGCTGCGGTGGAGGAGGAAGACCTGCGCCGAATAGCGGTTGAGGGCGAGCTGGTCGGCATAGCTTGCCTTGAGCGCGGCGATGACCTGGGCCGCGAGGAAATCGGGGTTGCGCCGTAGCCCCTCGATCAGCGCGGCGCAGTGCGCGATGCTCGCTTCGTCGGCGAGGTCGACGCCGCGTTCGTCGAGGCGTGCGGCGACCTCCTCAAGATCGAGTGCGGCCCCCGCCGGCGGATCGATCAGGCGGGGCATGGGGCCGGTTCGCCGCAGCCCGCCGTAGAAATTGGGGTGGAGGGCTGCGGGCTTGTGCAAGGCCCCGGCCCCCCACCCCCCTCCCGCCCCGTCTCACCGAAAGGCAGGAAGATCAGTGCATAGGTCGCCGCCGCAGCGCGGCGGACTTCGGGATGCGGATCGGCCTCCGCCATCGACCGGAGCAGCGGGCGGGCCGCAGCCGCGTCGAGCGCGACAAGTTCGCGCATCGCATTCCAGCGCGCGGAAAAATCCGCGCTGGCGATTTCGGCGGCGAACAGCGGGATCGCGTCGGTCCGGCCGAGGTGGCGCAGCAAGGCCAGCGCCATCTGGCGAAAGCTGCTGTCGCGGCGCGACGCGCTGACGTGGAGCAGGCGGCCGCTCGCGATATCATAGGTCCGGATCGGCAATGGCGACGGCGGCTGGATGGCGAGTTCGAGGAGCAGCACGTCGGCGCGGGCGCCCGTCAAGGTGAAGGCCTGCCGCGCGGTATCGAGCCGCAGCGTCTCCCCCACTTTCAGCGGGCGTGGCGGCAGGCTGTGGCATGTTGCGGCGGCGGCAGCCGTGAAACCGCCGGCTTCCTCGACCGCCGTGACCGCGACCGCATGCCGGCAAAGCGCGGCGGCACCGCTTGCAAGGATGTGAAGCGCGGCCTGGCCGGGGATGAAGGTCGCATGGGCGGGCGAAGGCGCGGGCGCGCGCGTCGCAAACGGCCAAAGCCGGAGCGACAGGCGGACCGCACCGCGCTGGGCAAGGATCAGGCCGCCCGGACCATCGGCGCCGCCCGTCGGGCGCAGCGGCGGGCGTGCAAAGGGGTCGGCGCGCATCAGGTCCAGCGCCGCGTCGAGCCGGTCGCGAAACCAGGCGGCATCGGTGAGCCATGGCAGGAGGCGAGCCATCGCGATGTCGGCGGGCGCATCGGCCACATCGTCGATCGCCGCAAACAGCCCACCGGGGGCAGCCTCGGCAGCGGCCCATTTTGCCGCTAGCCCTGCCACCGTACGGCGCATCGCAAGGCGACGCGCAGCAGCGGCGTGGGGAAAATGATCGTGGCGGGAGGAGACAGACGTCATCGCGCAAGACGGAACGGACCGGCCCCGGCTTGGCAGGGCCGATCCGTTCGTGCCCGGTCAGTCGTATATGATCATCGCGATGGTGACCGCGATTTCGAAGACCGACGGCCCCGACGACGCGCTTTCCCCGACGAACGAGCCGAAAAGCCCCACCGCGGTGTCGAGCAACGGCAGCGCGTCGATATCGATCGATGGCAGCGTCATAATCCCCCCTCCCCTGTTGACCGGCAGCCGAACCGGCCACCTGCGACAGAGCTAGGAAGCGGCACGCACGCCGCCCAGTTAACTTATCGTAATCGCCGGGCATGTCGCTGGTCGAAGCCTGGTTGCGGCGCCGGCGGGCCGGGATAGGG
>JAFAED010000138.1 GCA_023424275.1 Pseudomonadota bacterium
GGCCGACCCAAAAGCGAGACGCATCGCCAGATAAGATTCATCGCCTCTTGTTTCCACGCCCGATAGGGTCCAGATTAAAGCTTCGATGCGCGAGATAATTTTCGATACCGAAACCACGGGTTTCGACCCCAAAAGCGGGGACAGGCTGGTCGAAATCGGATGTGTCGAGCTGGTCGACCGCCGCGAAACCGGCGTCACCTTCCACGCCTATTTCAACCCCGAACGCGACATGCCCGCCGCTGCCGAGGCGGTGCACGGCCTGTCGATCCAGTTCCTGTCGGACAAGCCGCTCTTTGCGACTCGCGTCGACGAGCTGATCGAATTTCTGGGCGACGCGCCGCTCGTCGCGCACAATGCCGCGTTCGACTTCGGTTTCGTCAACGCCGAACTCGCGCGCGCCGGCCGCCCCGCGCTCGACATGACGCGCATGTGCTGCACCGTCCAGATGGCGCGCAAGCTGCATCCCGGCGCCAAGCATAGCCTCGATGCGCTCTGCACACGCTATGGCATCGACCGCAGCCACCGCGTCAAGCATGGCGCGTTGCTCGACGCCGAACTGCTGGCACATCTTTACATCGAAATGACCGGAGGCCGGCAGATCGGCCTCGGACTTGCAGCCTCGGCGGCGAGCCCGGCACAGTCTGTCGCTGCTGTTCCCGCCGCCGTGCGCGGAACCGATCGTCCCTTTCGCGAACCCCGTCCCCATATGGCGTCGGCCGCCGAACTCGCGCGCCACGCCGAATTTGTCGCAGGGCTGAACCAGCCGCTGTGGCTCGATACGGTGTGATGACGCTCCCTTAAAGTCATCGCGCCGGCCAAGAAGGAGAAGAAAAATGGAAATCCGCGTCTCTGGGCACCAGATCGAAACCGGCGAAGCGCTGCAGTCGCACGTATCGGATCGGATGAACGCGATTGCCGACAAATATTTCTCCCGCGCGATCGGCGCGCACGCGACCTTCGGCAAGGGGCCGCACGACAGTTTCCAGTGCGACATCGTTGCGCATGTGATGCAGGGGTTGGTGCTGAAGGGGCACGGCCAGGCGCAGGACGCGCATGTCGCGTTCGAAGGCGCCGCCGAACGCATCGAAAAGCAGCTCAGGCGCTATATGCGGCGATTGAAGGATCGCAACAACGGCCCGGCCGAACCGTCGCCGACGGTCGACGAGATCGAGGATAACGCCAGCTATATCGTCTTCGATGGCGGCAGCGAAGAGGATGCGGGCGACGCGCCCGCGATCATCGCCGAAACGCGCGTCGATATTCCGAGCAGCAGCGTGTCCGACGCGGTGATGATGCTCGACCTCAGGAACACCAATGCGCTGCTGTTCGTCAACAGCAAGACGGGCACGCACAATATGGTCTATCGCCGCGACGACGGCACGATCGGCTGGGTCGAACCGCGCTAGGTGGTCGTACCGGTTCAGGCTGGTTTCAGCCTGGACCGTGCAGCCTCGCACGATAGGACTGGATTTTCTCCGCCATCCGGCCTAAGGGCCGCGCCCAACGATGCCCGATTGCCGGGATGGCGGGGGCCTGCCACGACGGAACCGCGATCGCTTGCCAGCAAGAGTGTCTGGCGGCGGCCGGCGTTTGACAAGATTTGACCAGAGCAATGAATCTTTCTTCCCTTCTCTATCCGGCGACCGTGCGCGCGCATGTTCAGCTCGATTCGAAAAAGGCGCTTTTCCCCTTCGTCGGCGATCTCGCTGCCCGTTCGCTCGGCCTCGATGCCGGCGAAGTCAGCGAAGCGCTTCTCGAACGCGAGCGTCTCGGTTCGACGGGCTTCGGGCGCGGGATCGCGCTGCCGCATGCCAAGATGGCCGATCTCGGCGGCGTGCGCGGGTTGTTCCTGCAACTCGCGAAGCCGATCGACTTCAACGCGGTCGACGGGCTGCCGGTCGACTTGTTGTTCATCCTGCTGTCGCCGCTCGACGCCGGTGCCGACCATCTGAAGGCGCTGGCGGGCGTGTCGCGCATGCTGCGCAACGATGCGATCGCCGAACGGCTGCGCGGCGCGAAGAGCGACGAAGCGCTTTATGCGCTCCTTGCCGATACCGAAACGCGCGACGCGGCGTAACCGCGTTTAGCGCACCGATCATATCCTCCCTGTGGCGACCCCATGGGGAGGGGGACCGTTCGCGAAGCGAATGGTGGAGGGGTCGCAGCGCCGCATCACCGCCCTTCCGTCAGCGGCTTTGCCGCTGCCACCTCCCCATCGCTGCGCGACAGGGAGGAACTGGATGACTCGCCTCAAAAGCCGTTTTCTCGTCGACTTGCTGCTTCGGCGTACCGAAGCGGCGGGCGGCTTCGCGACCGTTCTTGCCAAGGGCGACGACACCTCCGGGATCATCCTCGTCCAGTGCAGCGATCGCGGCGAACCCGGGCCGCTACTCGAACGGCGCTTTTCGCCGGCGGGAACCTATATCTGGGAAGCCGTCGGTCCAACCGACGCAATAGATGGTGAATCGCGCGAAAACTACCGCGAACGGCGGCGAAGGGCGGATCCCGATCTGTGGGTCGTCGAACTGGATATCGCAGATGCGCCACAACTCGTCGCGGAGTGGGCCGCGTTAACTTGACTCTGTTGCGGCGCACAATAACTGGCGCCCATTCGATAACGCGTAGGTCGATCCGCGGGTTGCACTGCCCATGCAAAGCACCCGGCAAAACGGTTTGGACACGCAGTCGGACGATGACCGCAGGCGGCGATACAGGACCATAGTCCCCCGCCTGGTTTGAGAGGTTCGGTTCATCGGCCGCACTTTTGACGGACACTATGAGTCGCATTTTGAACGTAGCCGGCATGGCTGCCGTCGGCATGACTGCCGCCTCCATGCTGCTTCTGGCGGAACCGGGCTTTGCAAGCGACCTTGCGGCCGACGCCAATCTTCCCGCGATCATCCTGCCGGGCGCCGATGCGCCGGCTGCGGATGAAACGCCGGACCTGTCGACCGATGCCGAATTGCCGGTCGACGACAGCAAGAAAACCGAAGACGATGTCGCTCCCGAGCCGAAGCCGGCCCCGGTGACGGCCGATTCGCTCGCCGAACTCGTCGCCGCGACGCCCAAGCCCGCCGATATCGATCCCGAACTGCGCTGCCTCGCCGGTGCGGTCTATTTCGAATCGCGCGGCGAATCGCTCCCCGGCCAGCTCGCGGTCGCGCATGTCGTGATCAACCGCGCCCAGTCGGGCCGCTTCCCCAAGAGCCTGTGCGGCGTCGTCCACCAGAAGAGCCAGTTCAGCTTCGTACGCGGCGGCAAGATGCCCGCAGTGCGCAACGCCGCGCAGTGGAATAATGCGGTTGCGATCGCGCAGATCGCGCGCGACGGCAGCTGGAAGAATCACGCCCCGGGGGCGCTTTTCTTCCACGCGCGCTATGTCTCGCCGGGCTGGCGCAAGACGCGCATCGCACAGATCGACAACCACATCTTCTATCGTTGATGATTGATCCTCCCTGTGGCGAAGCCATGGGGAGGCGGCAGCGCCCTTCGACTGCCTTGGCAGGCGCTCAGGATAAGCTGCGCCTTTGGCGCAGCTCCACCGCCATGCCTGCGGCACAGGGAGGAATCTCAATCCATCCCGTTCATTGCCAAGCCAGAATTGCTGGCGCATGATGCGCGGATGATGCGTCATCTTTCCGTCGCCCTGCTTGGTTCAGCGGCGCTTGCACTCGGTGGCTGCGCCACTGCGGTTCCGCCGGTCGAGGTCACTCGCTTCCATACCAGCGCACCCGCTGGATGGGCGCCGGGGACGCGCTACGCCATCGCGACCGCACCGCTCGACGGTCCGGGCGCAGGCATGCCCTCGCTCGAATGGAACAGCTATCGCGCTGCGGTCGACCAGCAACTCCAGCGCCAGGGCCTTGTCGCGGCGGGGTCGGGCGAACGCGCACCGCTCCTCGTTCGTATCGCTTTCGACCGTAGCGAGCAGCTTCCCGAAGGGCGGCGGTCGCCGGTATCGGTCGGCGTCGGCGGTTCGACGGGTAATTACGGGTCGGGTGTCGGTCTTGGAATCGGGATCAATCTGGGCGGCGGTCCCAAGCGGATGGCCGATCTCCAGCTCTCGGTACGCATCGACGATGCCGCGTCGGGCCAGGCCTTGTGGGAAGGCCGCGCGCTGACCGCGGTTCCGGTGAAGGCGCCCGCAAACCAGCCCAGCCTCGCCGCGGCGAAATTGGCCGAAGCCTTATTCAAGGACTTCCCCGGCGAATCGGGACGCACTATCAGCGTCAAATGACCATCAGCATCAACGCCGCTTTCGATAGCGGCAATATCGTCGTGGAACAGGTCGACGGCACGTCGGCACGCCTTTCGATTCGCAAGGACCGCGAATCGGACTTTTTCCAGTGGTTCCATTTTCGCGTGTCGTGCAGCGTCGGCGACGCGCTCGACCTCGCGATCACCGGGCTCGCCGATTCGGCCTATCCCGATGGCTGGCCCGGCTACGCCGCCTGCGCGAGCACCGATCGCGAAACCTGGTTTCGCCTCGACACCGCTTATGATGCCGGGACGCTGACGATCCAGCACACCGCCGAAAGCCCCATTCTCTACATCGCCTATTTCGCGCCCTATTCGATGGAGCGCCATCACGATCTCGTCGCGCAGATCGCCGAATGCGAAGGGGTGACCTATCGCTGCCTCGGCACCAGCCTCGAAGGCCAGCCGATCGACTGCCTCGAACTCGGCACGGGCGAGACGCAGGTCTGGCTCTATGCGCGGCAGCACCCGGGCGAGAGCATGGCCGAATGGTGGATGGAAGGCGCGCTCGAAAAACTCGTCGATCCCGCCGACCCGCACGCCCGTTCGCTCAGGCAGAAATGCCGTTTTCACATCGTCCCGAACATGAATCCCGACGGTTCGCGCCGCGGGCATCTGCGTACCAATTTCGCCGGCGTGAATCTCAACCGCGAATGGGACAATCCGACCGCCGACCGCAGTCCCGAAGTGCTTTGCGTGCGCAATGCCATGGACGAAAGCGGCGTCGACTGGGCGATGGATGTTCACGGCGACGAAGCGATCCCCGCGGTCTTCCTCGCCGGCTTCGAAGGCATTCCGTCGCTGAAGGCCGAACAGACCGAGAAATATAAGGCGTTCGAAAGCGCGCTCGCCGCGAACACCCCGGATTTCCAGGTCGACCTCGGCTATGAACAATCGGCGCCGGGGAAAGCCAATCTGTCGATGTCGACGACGCAGCTTGCCGAACGTTTCGGTGCGGTGTCGATGACGCTCGAAATGCCGTTCAAGGACAATCGCGACCTGCCCGACCCCGTCGCCGGCTGGTCGCCCGAACGCTCGAAGCTGCTCGCGCACGCCTGCCTCGCGACGCTGGACCAGCTGCTCTGATGCGAAAGGCGGACGCCTGGCGGATCGTCGAGGATGATCTGTCGGGCGCCGCCATTCGTGCGCTGCTCGAAGTGCATTTTGCGGGCATGCTCGCGAACTCGCCCGCCGAAAGCTGCCACTTCCTCGACTTCGATGGCCTCCGCGCCGATGGCGTGACCTTCTGGTCGATCCATCGGGGGGACGAGCTTGCGGGCTGCGGCGCGCTCAAGATGCTCGGCGGCGCACATGGCGAAATCAAGTCGATGCGCACGGCGGAAGCCTTCCTGCGACAGGGCGTCGCCGCCCACATGCTCGATCATATCATCGATGTGGCGCGCGACCGGGGGCTTGAACGCCTCAGCCTCGAAACCGGGTCGAGCGGGGCCTTTGAACCCGCACTGGCGCTTTACCGGCGATATGGTTTCGCCGAGTGCGAGCCTTTCGCCGATTATCGGCCCGACCCGTTCAGCCGCTTCATGACGCGCGCGCTCTGAACACGAAAACGGGGTCCGGAAGGGACTCCGGACCCCGCAATATCGGTCGAACCGGCCGGCGCGCTTTACGCGGCCTTCTTGTCCGCGTCGAACAAGGTTGGCTGCGCGCCGCCGATCGCAATTTTGTGCGGCTTCATCGCCTCGGGCACTTCGCGCACCAGGTCGATCGCGAGCAGGCCGTCCGACAGGTCGGCCTTTTCCACGCGCACGAAGTCGGCGAGCTGGAAGCGGCGCTCGAACGCGCGCGTTGCAATGCCGCTATAGAGCAGCTGGCGACCTTCGCCCTCGGCCACCGGCGCCTTGCGGCCGCTGACGGTCAGCATATTCTGCTGTGCGGTGATGTCGATCTCGTCGGACTTGAATCCGGCCACCGCGACGGTGATGCGGAAATGGTCGTCGGCGACCTTCTCGATGTCGAACGGCGGATAATTTTCGGCGCCCGAACCGCCGGTCTCGAGGAAATCGAAGAGCCGGTCGAACCCGACGGTCGAACGGCGATAGGGGGTCCAGTCGAAGCTGTTACGCATGGAGCATTCCTTCCTGTAAAAGCGAAGCAAAGGGACCGCAGCGCGTGCCGCGATCGCCACCCGGCCCCGTATCGGCGGCCGGATGCGGACAATCTGGTAGCGGTCGAAACCATTTCAAGAGGGCGGTTGGCGTTCGGGGAAAAGCCGCGCTAAAGGGCGGCACGTCTCTTCCAGCGCAAGGATCCGAAATGCCCCAGCTCATCCTCATCCGTCACGGCCAGTCGCAGTGGAATCTCGAAAACCGCTTCACCGGCTGGTGGGATGTCGATGTCACCGAAAAGGGCG
>JAFAED010000220.1 GCA_023424275.1 Pseudomonadota bacterium
TTCGGTCCCTTCCGGATCGACTTCGCTTACGCCCTTCGCAAAGAAGAGGGCGATGATACCAAACGCTTCTCATTCAATGTAGGAACCCAATTCTAATGAAGAAAATTCTTGTCGCTTCGGCTCTTGCCGTTGCCGCCGTGTCGGCTTCGCCGATGTTCGCTGCCCCGGCTGCCGCGCAGGCGAAGGGCGTCGGTGTCGCCGATGTTCGCGTCGCCGCTGCGCGTTCGAACGCTTTCCAGACGGCGTCGACCCAGATCGAAACCACCTACAAGGCGCAGATCGATCAGCAGCAGTCGCGCGGCCAGACGCTGCAAGCCGAAATCAACGTGCTGATCGCGAAATATAACGAAGAATCGAAGAAGACGCCCCAGAACCAGGCGGCGCTTCAGGCAGCGGCCAAGGCCGTCCAGGACAAGCGCCAGGCGGCGCAGGCCGAACTCGGCAAGATTGGCGCGCCCGTCGACCTCGCCATCGCCTATGTCGAGGACCAGATCAGCGTTCGCATGAACGAGGCGGTCAAGGCGGCGATGACCGCGAAGAAGATCGATCTGCTGCTCAACCCCGATGCGGTGTATGCGCGCGAAAACAACGTCGACATCACCGACGCGGTCGTTGCCGAACTCAACCGCGTTCTGCCGAACGTGTCGATCGCGGTTCCGGCAGGTTATCAGCCCGGCCAGCTCGTCCAGCAGCGCAACCAGCAGCTGATGGATCAGGCGCGCGCGGCACAAGGCACGGCACCGGCTGCCCCGGCACCCACCGGCACCGCGCCGACGACGCGCTAAGCCCATGACGGACGGGGAAAACGGGGCAGGCGCATTGGGCCCGGTGGATATCCGCCGGATCCTGACGCTGCTGCCGCATCGTTATCCGATGCTGCTCGTCGACCGGGTGGAATCGATGGTGAAGGACACCTCGATCCACGCGGTCAAGGCGGTGACGATGAACGAGCCCTTTTTCCAAGGGCATTTCCCCGGCCGGCCGATCATGCCCGGCGTCCTCATCGTCGAGGCGCTGGCGCAGGCGGGCGGCATATTGGCGATCGAATCGCTCGGCCTCGGCGGTTCGGGCAAGCTCGTCTATTTCATGGGCATCGACGGGGTGAAGTTCCGCAAGCCCGTCGAACCCGGCGTATTGCTCGACCTCCACGTCACGATCCTTCAGGCGAAGCGGAATATCTGCAAGTTCGAAGGCAAGGCCATGCTCGGCGGCCAGCTGGCGACCGAATGCCAGTTCACCGCGATGATCGCCGATCCGCCAAGCGACTAAGCGAACATCCATTTTTCGTCATCCCGGACTTGATCCGGGATCCATCGCGACGTCCAGCTTGTGGACCCCCGGATCAAGTCCGGGGTGACGAGGAGGGGTGTTGCAATTTCCACTGTTCGCCGTTAGGGGCAGCCGCTTCGCGGCCCCGGACGGGGAAGCATCGACTCACGCGGCTGGTCGGAAACCAGCGGCACAGGAGCCTAAGACATGAAAAAAGACATTCACCCCGACTATCACATGATCACGGTCAAGATGACCGATGGCACCGAATATCAGACGCGCTCGACCTGGGGCAAAGAGGGCGACGTGATGACGCTCGAAATCGACCCGACGGCGCACCCGGCATGGACCGGCGGCACCGGACGCCTGCTCGACGCCGGCGGCCAGGTTGCGAAGTTCAACAAGCGCTTCGGTGGCCTTACCCTCAAGCGTTGATTGTGCCCGTCCTCGCAAAAGCGGGGATCAGCGCAAGACACCAGCAAGCGCGCTTTGCCACCCGGCAAGGCGCGTTTTGCGTTTTGCGGCATCGAGTGCGGGTGTGAAGCGCGTCGCGGTGCCGCGCATCGCCTTGGCGGCACTCGCTAGATCGGGATAGAGGCCCGCGCCGGTGGCGGCGAGCATCGCGGCGCCCAATGCCGTACTCTCGACAAAATCGGGCCGCTCGACGGCAATATCCAGCATGTCGGCCAGGTCCTGCGCCATCCAGTCGTTCGCCGCCATGCCGCCATCGATCCGGACTTCGGCCCAGTCGACTCCATCGGCGGCGAATGCCGATTTGAGATCGTGCGCCTGATAGGCCTGCGCTTCCAGCGCCGCGCGCGCGACATGCGCCTTCGTGCTCGCGAAACTCAGTCCCGACAGCGCCGCCAGTGCATCGGGGCGCCAGTGCGGCGCGCCAAGCCCGGAGAGGGCGGGGACCAGATAGACGCCGCCATTGTCGGCGACCGACCGCGCAAGCCCCTCGCTCTCGCTCGCGCTCGCGAGCAGGCCAAGTCCGTCGCGCAGCCATTTGATCAGGCTGCCGGCGACGAACACCGAACCTTCGAGCGCATAGCTGCGGGTGTCGCCTTCCTGCACCAGCACCGTCGCGAGCAGGCGGTTCTTCGATTGCGGCCGCACGGTGCCGCTCGCCGACAGGATGAAGGCGCCGGTGCCGAAGGTCGCCTTCGTCTGTCCGGGCGACAGGCACGCCTGCCCGACGGTCGCCGCCTGCTGGTCACCCGCCATGCCGCAGATCGGGATCGCGCGGCCGAACAGCGCCGGGTCGGTCGTGCCGACACGCGTCGTACAGCCGGTGATTTCGGGCAGCAGGTCCATCGGCACGCCGAGCAGGTCGCAAAGTTCCGCGTCCCAGCCGCTTCGGCCATTGATGTCCATCAGCAAGGTGCGCGACGCATTGCTCGCATCGGTGACATGGACGCCGCCCGTCAGGCGATAGACGAGATAGGATTCGACCGTGCCGACGGCGAGGCGGTCGCCGGCTTCGGACAATTGCGGCCAATGTTTCAGCGCCCAGCCGATCTTGGTTCCCGAAAAATAGGGGTCGAGCAGCAACCCGCTCTTCGCCTGCGCCATGGGCTCATGGCCGGCCTCTTTCAGCGCTGCGCAATCGGCCGCCGAGCGCCGGTCCTGCCACACGATTGCATGAGCCAGCGGTTCGCCCGTCGCGCGGTCCCAGAATACCACCGTCTCGCGCTGGTTGGTGATCCCGATCGCGGCGACCCGGTCCGCGCCGCCCGCCTGCGCGATCATCTCGCGGGTGCAGGCAAGGGTGGCGTCCCAGATTTCGGCGGCATCATGTTCGACCAGGCCAGGGCCGGGATAATGCTGCCGAATCTCGCGCTGCGCGCTGCCGAGCGGGGTGCCGTCGGCGTCAAAAAGCATCGTGCGCGTCGACGTCGTTCCTTCGTCGATGACGATGATTTTCTCGGCCATGTCGCTCTCCCTCTTTCGCTTTTGATGCAGAAAGAAAGGCGCCCCGACAAGACGCGCGACACATACATTCGTAACCAGCTTGCAAAATTGCGGGCACTATGCCATATATTGTGCAGCGCAGCATGGCGGGATCACCCGCCGCAACCACCGGCAGCGTGATTTCCCGCCCATTTTCAGGCGCGGGCGAGCCGGACCAGCGCTTTGTCCCCAGAGGCACCCATTCACGCGGGTCGTTTCGAACCCGCGGCCGTGCGCCGTCCGTTCGATGCGAACGGACGCTGTGCGCGTCGCTCTTTGTGAGTATTTTATGACGACTTTTAATGACTTTGGCCTGCACGCCGACATCAATCGCGCGCTTGCCGCCAAGGATTATACCCAGCCGACCCCGATCCAGACGCAGGCGATCCCGCCGCTGATGAAGGGTCGCGACCTGTGCGGTATCGCGCAGACCGGCACCGGCAAGACGGCCGGTTTCTCGCTGCCCTCGATCCACCACCTCATCACCTATCCGCACAAGACCAACCCGCGCAGCTGCCGCATGCTCGTGCTCGCGCCGACGCGCGAACTCGCCGCGCAGATCGCCCAGAGCTGCCGCGACTATGGCCGCTTTACCAAGCTGCGCGTCTCGACCGTCTTTGGCGGCGTGCCGATCAACAAGCAGATCCGCGACCTTGCACAGGGCGTCGAAATCCTCGTTGCCACGCCGGGCCGCCTGCTCGACCTCATTGACCAGCGCGCGCTGCGCCTCGACGATGTCGAAATCTTCGTTTTGGACGAAGCCGACCAGATGATGGACATGGGCTGCATCCATTCGCTCCGCCGCATCGCGAAGCTGCTGCCCTCGCGCCGCCAGAATCTCTTCTTCTCGGCGACGATGCCGAAGGAAATCGCGCACCTCGCCGAACAGTTCCTCGAGGATCCGGTGACCGTGTCGGTGACGCCGCAGGCGACCACCGCCGAAAAGATCCGCCAGTTCTCGACCTTCGTCGAGCAAAAGGAAAAGCAGGCGCTGCTCCATCACGTCATCAAGACGTCGGACATCGACCGCGCGCTGATCTTCACGCGCACCAAGCATGGCGCCGACCGCGTTGTCCGCCACCTGAAGGGTGCGGGCATCGAAGCGTTCGCGATCCACGGCAACAAGAGCCAGGCGCAGCGCACCACCGCGCTCCAGGCCTTCCGTTCGGGTCAGGTGCGGCTGCTCGTCGCGACCGATATCGCCGCGCGCGGTATCGACGTGTCGGGCGTCAGCCATGTGATCAACTTCGAGATTCCGAACGTCCCCGAACAATATGTCCACCGCATCGGCCGCACCGCGCGCGCCGGCGCCGAGGGCATGGCGATCAGCTTTGTCGCGCCCGACGAGCGCACCTATCTGCGCGATATCGAGCGCGTCACCCGGACCAAGCCCGAACCGATGCCGCTGCCCGAAGGCTTCAACGAATTGGTGCGCAACCTGCCCAAGCCGGCGGCGCCGCCGCGCGACACCGGCAGCAAGGGCCGCAACCCGCAGCGCCAGCGTGACGAAGCGCTCGCTGGGCGCGGCGAGGGTGGCCGCGGCGAAGGGCAGCGCAACGGCCAACCGCGCGGCGATCGGGGCCCGCGCCGCGATGGCCCCGCCGCCGACGGCCAGCCGCAGCGCAAGCGGCGCTTCCGCCCGCGCAACAAGAGCGTCGGTGCGCACAAGGGCGCGGTGAAGCGCGTCGGTTAAAATCCGGCGCTTCCCTCCTTTTCCGTTTGTGCTGAGCTTGTCGAAGCACCGTCCTTTCCTCTAGCGTTGCGCGAAAGGAAGAACGGCCCTTCGACGGGCTCAGGGCAAACGGGGAAAGAGGATGAGCGAACAAATCGAGGCAGCAGCGCCCATCGATACCCGGCAGAGCGAGCGCAAGGTCATCCTCGCCTCGTCGCTCGGCACCGTCTTCGAATGGTATGATTTCTACCTTTACGGCCTGCTCGCGACGATTATCTCGGCGCAATTCTTCTCCGGCGTCAACGAAACCACCGGCTTCATCTTCGCGCTCGCGGCCTTCGCCGCGGGTTTTGCGGTCAGGCCGTTCGGCGCGGTCGTCTTCGGGCGCATCGGCGACCTCGTCGGGCGCAAGAACACCTTCCTTGTCACCATGGGTCTGATGGGGGTGTCGACCTTCCTCGTCGGCGTACTGCCCAGCTATGCGTCGATCGGCGTCGCGGCGCCGATCCTGCTCGTGCTGCTGCGTCTCGTCCAGGGGCTTGCGCTCGGCGGCGAATATGGCGGCGCCGCCACTTATGTGGCCGAACATGCCCCCGACGGCAAACGCGGCCTCTTCACCAGCTTCATCCAGACCACGGCGACGCTCGGGCTGTTCGCGGCGCTCGGCGTCGTCATCGTCATCCGCTCGGCGATGGGCGAGGCGGCCTTTGCCGACTGGGGCTGGCGCATTCCCTTCCTGATCTCGGTGATCCTGCTCGGCGTCTCGCTCTGGATCCGCCTCCAGCTCGAGGAGAGCCCGGTCTTCAAACAGATGAAGGAAGAGGGCACGACCTCAAAGGCGCCGCTCACCGAAGCGTTCGGGCGCTGGGAAAACCTCAAATGGGTAATCGTCGCGCTGTTCGGCGCGGTCGCGGGGCAGGCGGTCGTCTGGTATTCGGGGCAATTCTACGCGCTCTTCTTCCTTGAAAAGACGCTGAAGGTCGATGGCGCGACCGCAAACATATTGATCGCTATCGCGCTGGCCCTCGGCACGCCCTTCTTCATCTTCTTCGGCTGGCTCAGCGACAAGATCGGGCGCAAACCGATCATCCTCGCGGGCTGCGCGCTGGCAGCGATCACCTATTTCCCCGCGTTCCAGATGCTGACCGCTGCCGCGAACCCGGCGATGGCAAAGGCACAGGCGAGCGCCGCCGTGTCGGTCACCGCCGATCCGCGCGCCTGCGCCTTCCAGTTCGATCCCGTCGGCAAGGAGAAGTTCGAAAGCACCGGCTGCGACATCGCCAAATCAGCGCTGGCAAAGGCGGGTGTCAGCTACACCAGCGTCATTCGCCCGCGCCACACGGGGCAGGCGGCGACGGTCACGATCGGCGACCGCGTCCTCGTCGCGCCCGAACCGTGGCGCCTTGCCGAGAATGACCGTGCGGGCGCCGCCGAGGCGTTCCGCAAGGAACTGGCCGCGGCAACCGCTGCGGCGGGCTATCCCGCCAAGGCCGACCTCGACGCGATGAACAAGCCGCTGGTCGTCGCGATCCTCTTCTACCTCGTGCTGCTCGTGACGATGGTTTACGGCCCGATCGCCGCGCTGCTCGTCGAACTCTTCCCGAGCCGTATCCGCTATACCGCGATGTCGCTGCCCTATCACATCGGCAATGGCTGGTTCGGCGGCTTCCTGCCGACGACGGCGTTCGCGATGGTCGCGGCCACCGGCAATATCTATTACGGCCTGTGGTATCCGGTCATCGTCGCGGTGATCACATTGGTCGTCGGCCTGTTGTTCCTGCCCGAAACATTCCGGCGGTCGCTTCATCCCTAGGCATAGATTGACCCATCCGGCCCGCGCGCTAGGATCGCCCCAGCCTTGAGGGGGGCATGATGATCGCCGACGACATAGAGTTCGACCCGCCGCCACCGCCGCGGCGTCCGTGGTTCCGGCGCAAGCGGGTGCTGATCCCGCTCGTGCTTTTGCTTGCGATCCTTGGCGCCTTCCTTGCGCTGCGCACCGCCGACACCGACCGCGATGCCATGATCGCCAAATATAGCGGGCCGGCGGGGGCCTTTGTCGCGGGTCCGGCGGGACAGCGGATCCATTATCGCGATCAGGGCGAGCGCGGCGGCCCCGTCATCATCCTGCTTCACGGGTCGAACAGCAGCCTCCAGACATGGGAACCGCTGGTCAAACGCCTTGGCGAGACCTGGCGCGTCGTCACGCTCGACCTGCCGGGGCATGGGCTGACCGGCGGCACACCCGACAAGGATTATAGCGCCGAGGGCATGATCGCGGCGGTCGATGTCGTCGCGGCGAAACTGGGGATCGACCATTTCGTTCTCGGCGGCAATTCGATGGGTGGCTGGGTCGCCTGGCGCTACGCGCTGGCTCAGCCTGGCCGCGTCGACGCGCTGCTGCTGCTCGATGCCAGCGGGATGCCGCTGCGCAAGGGCGAAAAGGCCCCGCCGTCGAACATCGGCTTTCGCGTCCTCGAATATCCGTTCGGTCGCTGGCTCGCGACCCAGATCACGCCGCGCTCGCTGGTCGAGGAATCGCTGCGCGGGTCGGTCGAGAAGAAGGCGATCGTCGATGACGCAATGATCGATCGCTATTGGGAATTGCTGCGTTTCCCCGGCAATCGCGAAGCGACGGTGCTGCGTGCCCGTATGGATCGCGAGCCCGCGATGGCGGCGCGCGTCGGCGAGATAGCGGCGCCGACGCTGATCCTGTTCGGCGACAAGGACCGGCTGATCAATCCGACCGCGGCCAAGACCTTCAACGAACGTATCGCGGGGTCGGAGGTCGTGCTCCTGCCCGGAATCGGCCATTTGCCGATGGAGGAGGCACCCGATGCGACCGCCGCGGCGATCGCCGACTTCCTCAAGCGGCGGCTTGCTGTCCCGCCGCCGGAGAATCCAGAAACGCGCTGATCCGCGCCGAAATCGCCGCAGCGTGGGTGAAAGGAAAGAGGTGCGATCCCGGCACCACCTCCAGCACCGCGCCATCGATCAGGTCGGCGATCACCTGTCCGTGGCACGCGGGAACGACCCCGTCGCGCTCGCCCATCAGGATCAGCACGGGCTTGCCTTTCAGCAGCGGCAAGGTTGCGACGCTGCTCCACCCCGCCATCGCCATCGTCTGATAGGCAAGGCCGAGCGGAGTCGCGGTCGGCAGCTTGAGGCCGCTCGCCAGCATATCGTCGTCGAGCAGTGCGGCCCAGCCGATCCCCGGGGCGCTCACTGTCGGTGTCGTCGCCATCAGAACCAGCCGGCGCACGCGGCCCGGAAACTGGATCGCAATCTGTTGCGCCAGCGCGCCGCCCCAACTGAACCCCGCGACGTCGATCAGCCTGTGTCCAAGGCGATCGGCGATCTCCATCACCACCGCGGCGATCGTCGGTGCACCATAGGGGAGCAGCGCGTCGGGCGAGCCCCCGACGCCGGGCATGTCGAGCGTCCACACCTCGCGTCCGTGGATCTGTGCGAGCAGCGGCGCCGCGGCCGCCAGATCGGCCCCGATCCCGTTCAGGAACAACAGCGGTGTGCCCGGCATATCCTCACGCCAGCGCGCGACGCGCAGCGACAGGCCATAGATATGCTCGGTATGGATGGACGGGCGGCCGCTGATCCTGCTCATGCGCGCTGCTTTCGCATGTTTCGATGACAGGCGAAAGGCCGGCGGGGCCTAGCCCGCCTGTTTTGCGGCAGCGGCCGCCTGTTCAAAGCGAAGGCAGTCGAAAATCTTTGCGCCGGCCAGGAACACCGATCCGCTGCACGCCACGAGGAGCAGCTTTCCGCCCAGTCCCGGATATTCGTGAAGATAGGCGGTCCCGCGCGCCATGGCGCCGACGCCCAGCGCATAGATGATGAGGCAGGCCTCGAAGCGGGTCTTGATGACGAACAGGCGTCCGATTTTTTTCAGCATCACCATAATCCAAGCAAGCGTCATGCCAGTGGCGCAAATCCGCGATTTGCTCCGCGCGGCTTATGGTAAACTGTAAATTAACCCGACAATCGGGGGAAGGGCGTCGGCGCGATCGACCTTAAAAATATCGGGGGATCGGTCCGATCTGCGGGGTCTGGTCGGGCAGGTCGACCACCGTCTCGTCGACATAGCACCATCCCCAGCCTTCGGGCGGATCATAACCCTCGATGATGGGATGGCCCGTTTCGTGGAAATGCGCGCGGGCGTGGCGGTTGGGCGAATCGTCGCAGCAGCCGACATGGCCGCAGCTACGGCAGAGCCGCAGATGCACCCAGAGGCTGCCGGTGCGCAGGCATTCCTCGCACCCCTTGGCGCTGGGGACGACCTCTTGGATGGCGGTTTCGTGCGAACAGGCTGTCATGCGTCCTCCTTGGTCCCGGCGCGCGCCCGGTTCAGCCGAGCTCGTTCAAATCCATCCGGTCCAGCAGCGCCGCGCGCGCCCTGCGTACGTCGGCTGCCAGCGCGGACGAGGCAAGGTCGCCCGGCGCGATCGCCTCGGGCCAGTGCTTTGCCACGACGTCGGCGATCCGGTCGAGTTTCGCCTCGTCGGCGATGAAGCGCGGATCGACCGTCGCGGGGTCGGCGACGACGCGCAGCCGCAGGCACGCGGGACCGCCGCCGTTCGCCATCGACTGGCGCACGTTGACGGGCAGCAGGCGGCGGATCGGGCCATTGCCGGCGACATGCGCTTCCAGCCAGGTCCACACCGCCGGCGTGTCCTGTGCCTCGGTCGGCAGCACCAGCCCCATGCCGCCGCCATCGGGCAGGCTGACGAGCTGCGCGTTGAACAGATAGGATTTGATCGCGTCGGGCAGGCTCACCGCGCTCGCGGGCACCTCGACGATCTCGACCGCGGGGAAGGCCGCGCGGATTTCGGCGTGCGCGGCCTCGCGGTCTTCGAACGCGCTTTCGTGCGTGAACAGCACATGCTCGTTCGCGACCGCGACGACGTCGTTATGGAAAGCGCCGCCCTGGATCGCGGTATCCGACTGGCGGATGAAGAGCGTGCGTGCCGGATCGAGCCGGTGATGTCGCGCGATCGCCTTCGACG
>JAFAED010000308.1 GCA_023424275.1 Pseudomonadota bacterium
GGGGAAGGGGATCTGCTGCCCGGTGCGCGTCACCGACAATTGGATGTCATAGTGGCGTGCGAGCAGGGTGAGCTGGTCGCGGAGATAATCGGCGAAAAGATCGGGGCGCGTCACGGTGGTGACGAACTCGCCCGCGCGCTCGAAGCGGCCGAAGGCGAGATTGTGGCCCTTTTGCCCCTCGCGCTGCTCGCCCGTCGTCGTCAGCCGGATCGCCGGATAGTCGAACAGCCCGGTCGCGGCGGCGTCCGCCGGCGGCAGCGTGCGGTCGCGGACATAGGCGGCGATGGCCGATTTGAGATTGGAAACCGAGGTGCGGAACTTGTCCTGAAGCTCGGTGATGATCCCTTCAACGAGGGCGGCGGGATCGGCGATGTTCGGGTTCGATGCGTTCGATGTCATCGCGTCGCTGTTGCATGAAAATGTGACAAAAGGGAAGAGGGCGGCCGCAAGCGCGCCGCCCCCTGTCCCAATGCCTACATCTTGAAGCTGGCGCGGACGTAATAATAGCGTCCGGGCAGGTCGTAGGCGGTCGGATCGAAATTGTTGAGGTCGCAGCTGATGCAACCCGGCGCCTTGACGTTGAACAGATTGTTCACACCGAGTGCAAAGCCGAAGGCATCGCGATCCTCCGCCGGGAACCAGCGCAGCTGGAAGTCGGTGTAGAAGCGCGCCTTCATCCGGTTGTCGTCGGCGAGCGGTTCGCGGATCGCCGAAACATAGCGGCCGGTCAGCGTCGCGCCGATCGACTTGCCGTCCCAGTCGAGGATGCCGACCGACTTCCATTTGGGGAAGGTCTGGCTGGGGCTGCCCTGTTCGGTCCCTTCGCGGCTGACGACGAGCTGGCCGTCGGCGGTCGGCACGAGCACGTCATATTGCGTGAGGAAACTGTTGTTCCAGGTGAAGCCGAAGCGGCCGACCGACGTTTCCTGCGTCCGGTAGGTGAGGTTGAGGTCGACGCCCTTGGTCCGGATGCCGGCGATATTCTGGAGCAGCCCCTCGACGAAGGTGAGCTGCCCGCCCGGCGCGCGGGTGACGAGCGCGCAAGCGTCGGCGTCATTTTGTCCGACGCATTGCGCCAGCGTGATTTCGGCATTCACCGCCTGGATCGCGCCCTTGATCTTGATGTCGTAATAATTGGCCTCGAGCGACAGGCCGGGGACGAAGCCGGGGCTGTAGACACCGCCGAAGATCCAGCTGCGCGAGCTTTCCGGGGCGAGGTCCTGATTGCCGCCGACAAGCACCGAGATTTGCGGGTTGGCCTGCGCATAGCCGGCCGCGGGGACGCCCTGCGCGATGCAATTGGCCTGCACCGTCGGGTTGTTGGTCCAGTTCTGCCCCGCGGTGGTCGAGGTCGAGCAGGGATCGTTGATCGACTGGTCGAACCGCGACTGGGTGCCGAACAGCTCGCCGATCGACGGGGCGCGGAATCCTTCGGCATAGGAGGCGCGCAGGCGGAGGTCCTGTATCGGCTTCCAGTTGACCCCGCCCTTCAGCGTCGTCGTCGAGCCCGAGGTCGAATAGTCCGACCAGCGCACCGCGCCGGTGAATTCGAGCAGGTCGATGAAGGGGATGTCGGACAGCACGGGGGCGCTGAGTTCGGCATAGGCTTCCTTGACATTGTAGCTACCGCGCGTCGGCAAGGCCGGGATGTCCGAACTGAAGCCCGCGGCGACGATCGGGTCGGGATCGAAGCTGCCCTTCAGTTTACGATATTCGACCCCGACCGCGACGCCGAGCGGACCGCCGGGCAGGTCGAACAGGCTGCCGGTCAGGTTCGCCGAGGCGCTGAAGGTCGACTGGCGGCTGCGGTCGCGCTGGGTGAACATGACATAGTCGAGCATCGGCTGGGTGATCGAGCCGACCCCGCCGAAAATGTTGAACGGCACGCATTCACCCGTGCAATCGGCGACCGGGCCGAGTGCGCGGCGCAGGCGGTCGGAGTTGATGTTGCCGTACATCGTCTGCCGCGCCTTGTTGCGGCCATAGGCGGCGTTGACGTCCCAATACCATTTGCGTCCGCCGCCGATATCGAAACTGCCGTCGAGCGTCGCGACGCCGTAGATCGTCGTCACCGTCTGGTTGAAGCGGCGCGGCCCGCCTTCGACGAAACGGCGATAGACAAAGTCGGTGTTGCTTGAGTCGAGCGTCACGCCAAAGGGGTTATAGGGATTGCTGGCGTCGACGGTGATCGCGTCGAGCACCGGGGTCAGGCCCGCGGCGACGCCGAAGCCGAAGGGCAGCGGCGCGGCCTGGTTCTTCGACTTGCGCTGGTTCCAGATGCCGCGCAGCGAGAAGTTGACGCTGTCACTGATTTCCTGCCGTGCGTTGATGAAGGCGCCATAACGTTCGACCGGGATTTGCAGATAGTTGAACGGACCGAAGTTGAAGCGATCGGCGTCGCCGAACGCTTTGAAATCGCTGGCGGGGTCGGTCGGATTGCCCGCGTTGTAGACGGGCGTGCGCCCGATCACCGGCCCGCGCAGCGTCAGGTCGTTGCCGAACACCGCAAAGCGCCCGAGCGGCACGAAGCCCGAACAGCCGCCGTCGAGGCAGCTATTCGAATAGGGCGCCGGAAAGCGCGAGATGTCGCGGCTGCCCGCGAGCACGCCGTCCTGATGGACATAGTTGGCGCCGACGACGATCTGAGTCGGGCCACGGCCGTTGCCCCAGCTGAGCTGCGCGCTTTTGGTAAAGCCGTCGCCCTGACCAAAGCCGCCAACCTGCGCACTGGCGCGCAGCCCCTCCTGGCTGCGTTTGGTGATGATATTGACGACGCCGGCGATTGCGTCGGACCCGTAGATCGCCGAGGCGCCGTCCTGTAGCACCTCGATCCGTTCGATCGCGCTTTCGGGGATCGAGTTGAGGTCGGTCGAACCGGGGACGCCGCTTGCCGAGGCGCCGTTTACATAGCGGATGCCGTCGACGAGGACGAGCACGCGGCGCGAGCCGAGATAGCGCAGGTCGATTTCGGCCGCGCCCGCACCGACCCCGCCGCCGTCGGGCGGATTGCCGAGATTGCCGCTGTTGTTGAACTTACTGTTGAGGCCGCCGCCCGAACTCGGCAGGCGCTGGAGCACATCATTGACCGAATTGAGGCCCGTTTTCGCGATATCTTCCTGTCCGATGAACGCGATCGGGGCGTCCTGGTCGAGCGGGTCCCGACGGATGCGCGAGCCGGTAACGACGATGGTATCGGTCGATGCTTGGGCGCTGCTATCCTGCGGCGCCGTGGGCGTCTGCTGCGCGTAGCCGGGAGCGGCATATGCAAGTGCGGTCGTGACGGCGATGCCGGCCACTCCGGACCTCGCAAGTTTCCGAAATTGGGTCATAATCCTCTCCTCCTGTCGTTTTCGGGCCGTTGCGGCCGGCTGCTATTTTCGCAGCTGCGTCAGCAACGCTTGGAAAACGACAAGGATGAGAGAAACCGCCCGCCGGACGATAATATTCGGCCACTGTGACCCTAAGGCAACAGGCCGCGTCCGGCAGGCGGGAAAAGCGGTTAGAGCTGTTCGAGCATATGGTCGGCGCTCGACACCCGGAATTCGCCGGGGGCTTCGACGTTGAGCTGTTCGACGACGCCGTCGTTGACGATCATCGAGAAACGCTGGCCGCGCTTGCCCATGCCGAACGCGGTGCCGTCCATGGTGAGGCCCACGGCTTCGGCAAAGGCGCCATTGCCGTCGGCGAGCATCGTCACGCTGTCGCCGGCGCTCGCGCTCTTGCCCCATGCGCCCATGACGAAGGCGTCGTTGACGGCGGTGCAGGCGATTTCGTCGACGCCCTTCGCCTTCAGCTCGTCGGCCTTGTCGACGAAGCCCGGCAGATGCTTGGCCGAACAGGTCGGGGTGAAGGCGCCCGGAACCGAGAAAAGCGCGACCTTGCGGCCCTTGAAATAATCGGCGGTATTGACCTGTTCGGGACCGTTTTCGGTGACCTTTACGAAGGTGGCGTCGGGCAGCTTGTCTCCGGTCTGGATCGTCATGGTCGGCATCCTTTGCTTGAGGGGATTTTCGTCGCGCCGACATCGGGTGGGGCGGGGCGGGTGTCAAGCGGCGGGAGGCCGTTGCGGTTATTTTGGGGGATGGCTGCTGGCGGCCGAGGGCTGCCATTCTTCTCCCCTCCCGAAGGCGGGAGGGGTTGGGGGTGGGCAGCGACGGCGAGAAGGCCCACCCCGCTGCGGCTAACGAGCAAGCTCGTAAGCCTCGCTGCCCCTCCCGCTTGCGGGAGGGGAAATCAGATCACGGCCTCAACG
>JAFAED010000311.1 GCA_023424275.1 Pseudomonadota bacterium
CCCTACTGGAAACCGATCCAGTCGGGCCTCGAAGACGAAACCGACAGCGAGACCGTCGCGCGCCTCGCGGGCGTCCCCATCTGGCCCGAAGCCTATCGCCTTATCACCCCCGCCTCGCCGCATCTCGCCGCCGAAATTGACGATGTTAACATCGACATCGAAACGCTCGCCCCGCCCCCCGGAGACCTCATCGTCGAAGGCGCCGGCGGCGCGCTCGTCCCCGTGACGCGCACGACGCTCTACGCCGACCTCTTCGCCAAATGGCAGATCCCGGTGATCGTCTGCGCGCGCACCGCACTCGGCACGATCAACCACAGCCTGCTCACGATCGAGGCTTTGCGAGCGCGCAACGTCCCGATCCACGGCCTCGCCTTCCTCGGCGACGCGGTCGAGGATAGCGAGGCGATCATATCGGCCATCGCGGGCGTCCGCCGCCTGGGCCGCCTGCCAATCATCGATCGGCTGAACAGCGAAACGCTGGCAGACGCGTTCAAAGCGAGCTTCGACATAGCCGACTTCCGCTAGCCGCATCGTGCACCCCGGCGAAAGCCGGGGCCCATAGCAATGTCGCGCTGGGCCCCGGCTTTCGCCGGGGTGCACGGGCTTTCGTCTTTCGCGGAGATGACGAAGGGGTATAGAGCACGCCATGAGCACCCCCACCTCCCCCGTCTGGCACCCCTTCACCCAGCACGGCCTCGGCGATCCCATCCCGCTGATTTCGCACGCCAAAGGCGCCAAACTCTACGCCGCCAACGGCAACAGCTGGATCGACGGCATCTCGAGCTGGTGGGTCACGACGCACGGCCACGCGCACCCGCGCATCATGGCGGAGATCCGCGCCCAGACCGAAAAGCTCGACCAGCTCATCTTCGCCGGCTGGACGCACGAGCCCGCCGAGACGCTCGCCGCCGAGCTGATCCGCATCACCCCCGATCCGCTCACCCGCGTCTTCTTCTCGGACTCGGGCTCGACCAGCGTCGAGGTCGCGCTCAAAATGGCGCTCGGCTATTGGTACAATATCGGCGAAGAGCGCAGCCGCATCCTCGTCCTCGAACATAGCTATCATGGCGACACGATCGGCACGATGTCGGTCGGCGAGCGCGGCGTCTACAACCGCGCCTGGCAGCCTTTGCTCTTCGACGTCGACACCATCCCCTTCCCGCACGAAGGTCTGGAGCAGGCGACGCTCGACGCGCTCGAAGCCGCCTGCTCGGCCAAACCCGCCGCCTTCATCGTCGAACCTTTGATCCTCGGCGCCGGCGGCATGCTCATCTACCCCGCATGGGTGCTCGCCGAGATGCGCGCCATCTGCGCGCGCCACAATGTCCTCTTCATCGCCGACGAGGTGATGACCGGCTGGGGCCGCACCGGCACGCGCTTCGCCTGCGACCAGGCGGGCGTCATTCCCGACATCGTCTGCCTGTCGAAAGGCCTGACCGGCGGCGCGCTCCCGCTCGCGGTGACGCTCTGCACCGAACCGATCTTCGCGGCGCATTTCTCGACCGACCGCGCCAAGACCTTCTATCATTCGTCGAGCTACACCGCGAACCCGATCGCCTGCGCCGCCGCGAACGCCAATCTCGAAATCTGGCGCGACGAGCCGGTCCAGCAGCGCATCGACGCGCTCGCCGACGCACAGGCCGCGCATCTCTCGCTGCTCGGCCACGACCCGCGCGTCGCCAATCCGCGCCGCCTCGGCACGATCGCCGCCTTCGACATCGTCGCCCCCGACGCCGGCTATCTCTCGAACCTCGCGCCCCGGCTGATCGCCTCTTATCGCGAAAAGGGGGTCCTCCTCCGCCCGCTCGGCAACACCGTCTATGCGATGCCGCCCTATTGCATCACCGCAGAGGAACTGGCGCAGCTATGGGAAGCGGTCGCCGCCTCGCTCGATGAGGTCGCAGGCGCCGCAGCGTAACAATATGCAACAGTGGCGGACCATCAATTACTTGTGATGGCGGGCAAACATGATAGTCCTTGCCCCATGTCCCGGGGGCGAGGACTTCGCATATCCCCCGGTGACGCAAGCAAGGGGAAAATTCATGGAATGGATGCTTATGCCGTTCAAGCGCTACGCCGATTTCAACGGCCGGTCGCAGCGCATGGAATATTGGATGTTCACGCTCTTCGTCACGATCGTCGCCGTCGCCCTCGTCATTGTCGGCGGCATCCTTGGCGGGTTCAGTGACAGCAGCGGCGGCGGATTGAGCATGGTCGTGCTGGTCCCGCTGATCCTCTTCGCCCTCGTCACGATCATCCCGTCGATCGCCGTGACCGTGCGCCGCTTCCACGATCAGGACAAATCGGGCTGGTTCTACCTGCTCGGCTTCATTCCCTATGTCGGCGGTCTCGTCGTGTTCGTCTTCATGTGCCTCGACGGCACCCCGGGCCCGAACCGCTTCGGCCCCGACCCCAAGGGCGGCCACACCGACGTTTTCAGCTGACCGACGCACCCCTCCTCCCTGCGGGGAGGGGTTTGCCCGCGGCGCCCTGCACCCCGCGTTGCGGCGGGTTCGGACCGATCGAAGCCATTCGACATCGAGCGGTCCCCGCCCCTGGTACGATCCCAACGCGGCCCCCAGGCCTTGCACAGAATCTTTTGAAGGTTTCCGTCCGATTCTATACGGGCACCCGGATTGATTGCTTCCATCGCCTTGCGCTCGGCTTCCGCGCCCAGTCGTTCGTATCAAGGCAGATCACCGGGATTTTGAATTACGATGAATTATCGCCATAGCTTTCATGCCGGCAATAGCGCGGATGTCGTAAAGCACAGCCTGCTGATCGCCCTCGTGCGGGCGTTGCAGCAAAAACCGGGCGCGCTGACGCTGATCGACACCCATGCCGGCTGCGGCCTGTACGACCTTGGCGGCGAAGAGGCGAGGCGCACCGGCGAGGCGACGCAGGGCGTCGTGCGCGCCTTTGCCGACACAAACCCCTTGCTGGACGACTATCGCGCCGCCGTACAGGCGGTGAATGACGGGGACGAACTTCGCTTCTACCCCGGATCGCCGCGATTTCTGGCGCAGCTTCTGCGCCCGCAAGACTTTCTGATCCTGAACGAGAAACATCCCGACGACGCCTATGCCCTGCGCGGCGCGATGCGCGGCACCTCCGCCGCCGTGCATCAGCGCGACGCCTATGAGCTTTGGCTGGCGTTGCTGCCGCCCCGCACCGCGCGCGGCGTGGTGGTGGTCGACCCGCCGTACGAGCAGACCGACGAGCGCGCCCGGATCACCGCCACGCTCGCCGCGGCCCACCGCAAATGGGCGCATGGCGTGACGGTGATCTGGTATCCGCTGAAAGATCGCGCCGCGCATGTGCGGTGGAAGGCGCAGCTACGCAAGCTCGGCATTCCCAAGTTTCTGGTGGTGGAGCATTGGTTGTACGATGCCGATCAGCCCGACATCTATAACGGCGCCGGCCTTTTTATCGTCAACCCGCCCTACGCCTTCACGCAGGCGCTACCGCCTCTGCTGGAAGCCCTGCGCGCCGCGCTGGCGCCGGAGGGGCATAGGGGAGAGATCGGAGCCGATTGGCTGGGCGATTAGAGCCCCCCATCGCCCCCTCTCCCAACGATGGCATGGCGGTGCTCCGGACGATTGCGGACGTTCTTCTCCCCTCCCGCAGGCGGGAGGGGTTGGGGGTGGGCAGCGACGGCGAGAAGGCCCACCCCGCTGCGGCTAACGAGCAAGCTCGTAAGCCTCGCTGCCCCTCCCGCTTGCGGGAGGGGAAATCAGATCACGGCCTCAACG
>JAFAED010000030.1 GCA_023424275.1 Pseudomonadota bacterium
GCTTTTGGCAGGCGCGGGCGGCCCACTCGCCCGCCGTCACGGTGGAGCAAGCAGCTTATGCAGTCGGCTCGCCCGGCCGGATTTTCAAGCTCGACGAGCATAGCGTCGCCGCGCGATTGATGGCCATGGAAGCTCTGACCGAGGGCGCGTGGCGCTGGACCGATACGGCAGGCCTTCGTCAATTGCAGCGCGCGGGACAGGTCGATGAAATTGCCCTTCTGGCGACCTCTTATGCTGGAGGCGAGCAATGAGCCGCTTGCTCGATCGGGTCACCGTCGATGGCCGCTATCAGCGGTCGGCGCGCCTCGATGCCGATGTCGCCGCAGCGTCCGCGCTGAGCGGCTATATATTGCAGCCAACGGTTGCTGCAGCACTCGGAACACTTGCGGTAGCATTGGAGAGCGGTGCGCGCGCCTTTACCTGGACGGGGCCATATGGCGGCGGCAAGTCGAGCGCTGCTTTGCTGCTTGCGGCGCTCGCGGGCGGTACAGGCGCGCTCAAAAGGGCGGCGGAGGCGATCGTTCCCGACGATCTCGGGCAAGCCGTCCGCAAAGCCTTTGCCGCCGGGGCCGGGCGTTGGCAGGTCGTCGCCGTGACCGCGCGGCGCCGCCCCCTCCGTGAGGCGATCGCCGAGGCCGCTGGAAAGTCGTTGAAATGGTCGGCTGCCAAGACCGCAGAGGCTGCCTCGGACGACGGGCGCCTGCTGATGGCGTTGACGGCGGCGACGGGCGAGTGCGGGGTGCTGCTACTCCTCGATGAACTTGGCAAGGCGCTCGAGCATGCGGCTGCGACCGACGGCGATATTCACCTGCTGCAAGACCTCGGCGAATGGGCGGCGCGGTCGGACGGCAAAGGTGTCGTCATCGGCATCCTTCACCAAAGTTTCGAGCAATATGCCGGAAGGGCCGGTCGTTCGGCCCGTGACGAATGGGCGAAGGTGCAAGGTCGCTACATGGACATCGCCTTCGTTACGGCGATCGACGAAACCGTCGCCCTGATCGGCCGGGCGCTGACGAGCGATCCGGCCGATGCCGAACCGATGCGTGGCGTCGCCAAACAGGTCGCCGATGCCGTTGTCGCGCGCCGGCCTGGCGATGCGCGCAGGCTTGAGGACGCTTTGATGGCGGCATGGCCGCTGCATCCGATTGCGACCCTGCTTCTCGGCCCGATATCCCGGCAGCGCTTTGCGCAGAACGAGCGCAGCGTTTTTGGATTCCTGAGCTCGTCAGAGCCGGGTGGTCTTCAAGAGCATTGCGAGGCTTCTTTTTCGGGCGACATCGGCGATTGCTATGGGCCTGATCAATTGTGGGATTATCTCACGATCAACTTCGGCATGGCGCTATCGTCTGGGGCGGATTCGCGCCGCTATGCGCTCGCGCTCGAAGCGATCGAACGCGCGGGCGCGCGCGGCGGTATCTTGCACGCGCGGATTGGCAAAATTGCTGCGATCCTGGAATTTTTTCGCAACGGAAGCGGTCTTGCCGTCGCCGACGAATTTTTGATTGCGGCGCTCGCCGATATCGCGCCCGACCGCGTTCGCGATGCCATTGCCGACCTTTGCGAATGGGCGGTGCTGATCCGGCAGCCGCGTCTCGGCGGATATGCGCTGTTCGCGGGCAGCGATTTCGACCTCGATGACGCGCTGACGCGCGCGCGCGAACAGATCGGCGGGCTCGGGCTCGCAGAATTGCCGTCGCGGATCGGGCTTGGACAGGCAGCCGCGAAACGCCATTACTTCCGCACGGGGGCGCTACGAACGTTCGCAATCGCGATCGAACTCGTCACGGAAGAGATGGTCGAACGCGAAGGCGAAAGGCCTTCGGGGCTCCTTCCGGCTTCGAAGGCCGCCGGTCATTTGCTTCTTCTCGTTTCCGATGGAACCGTCAAAGCGCCGGCCATGAATCGCTTCGCGGCAAAACTTGCCAAGACCGCGGGTGAGGCGGGGCAGGTCGCTGCCATCGGAGTGGCTAATTCGGTCTACCAATTGCGCGAAGTGGCTGCCGATCTCGCCGCCATCGACCGGATCGGCCGCGAAAATAGCCAACTCGAAGGGGATCGGCTTGCGCGGCGCGAAATCGCCGTGCGGCGGTCGGGCTTGGTCGACGATGCGTATCGAGAGGCGTTGCGTGCATTCGAAGCCGCGCAGTGGCGATTGTCGGTGGAACCGACGAGCCCAATTGGTCCGATGCCGCTCACTCTCATTGCGTCGCGGCTCGCCGATGCGGCCTATCCCGCGGCGCCGATCATCAGCAGTGAATTGCTCCAGCGCGACCGGCCCTCGTCGAATGCCATGGCAGCGGTGCGCGAACTCGGCCATGCGATGGCCGAGCACGCGGCAGAGGCCGATCTCGGCATCGACGCCTATCCCGCCGAGCGCGGACTCTATTTGACGCTCATCGCGCCTTTTGGAATTCACCGTTCGCGTGGAAGCCGATGGCAGTTTTGCGATCCCGATCCAGCCTCGACGCATGGCGCGAGCTTGCGCCCTGCGTGGGACGCCATAAGCGATGCAGCCGATATATCGCTTGGCGAGCTCTATGAGGTTTGGGCGGCGCCCCCATTCGGCCTCAAACGTGGGGTCATGCCGGTGCTCGCATTCGCTTTCCTGCTCGCGCGCCGCGCCGAACGCGCAATCTATGTCGATGGTATTTTCCAACCCGACCTCGACGCGGTCTTTTTCGACCGGCTTCTTCAGGAACCGGCGGCCGTCCGAGTTCGCCGCATCGCCCGCTCCGAAACCGATCTCGCTTTCATGGCAGGGCTCGCGAAAGGCGTTGGCGTTGGCGAGGATAAGTCGGCGCTGCAAATCGCGGCTGGCCTCTTCCAGCGTTTCGCGGCGCTTCCGCAATTTGCGCGGAGGACGTCGGACATAACGGCCGATGCTGCGGCTATCCGCGATGCGGTGCTCCGGGCGAACGACCCCGAGGATCTGCTATTCGACACGCTCCCCAGGGTCGCGTCGCAGCGGGCAGAGGCGGTACTCGATGCGCTTGCCCAGTCCGAGCGCGCCTACCCCATAATGCTCGAACGGCTCGTCGACGCGCTCGCCTTGTCGCTGGGCGCAGAACGCGATTTTGCCGGTTATGGCGCACGGGTCGATGCGGTCGTCGGCGTGACCGGCGATTTGCGGTTCGATGCTTTTGCAACCCGCGTGCGCGCGTTCGCCGACGGCGGTGAGGGCGACATTGAGGGCCTGGCCAGCCTTCTCATTCATAAGCCGCCGCGCAGCTGGACCGATCGTGAACGCGATCAGGCTATGCTTGAACTGGCTCGCTTCGGCCGCTCATTCCGCGAGGCCGAGGCCTTTGCCGCCTTGCGCGGATGCGGGGGCGACATGGAAGCGATGGCGCTCGTGGTGGGTGTGCAGGGCGATCCGCGCGTCATGCGCTTCGAGCTCAATCCGCATGAACGCGCCGAGGCCGATCGATTGGCGAGCGAATTGCTGTTGTTACTCCCGCAAATACAGTCTCCCAACCTCGCAATGGCCGCGCTAGCGCGCGCCGCCGATCGGCTCGGTAATGTCGAAGAAAGGCAGCCCGCGTGAACGAACGACATATTCTGGGTCTGTCGGGTGGCCGCGACAGCGCCGCCCTTGCGGTATGGATGCGCGAGAATCGTCCCGACGTGGAACTCGAATATTTTTTTACCGACACGGGCAAAGAGCTGCCCGAGGTCTATGATTTTCTCGATCGGCTCGAGGGTTTTCTCGGACGTCCCATCCAGCGGCTCAATCCAGACCGTGATTTCGATTTTTGGCTCCGCGAATATGGTAATTTCCTGCCGTCGCCCCGCACGCGCTGGTGCACGCGCCAGCTCAAGCTCCGTCCGCTCGAACATTGGCTGCGCGAAGATCTCGCCGCCGGGCACATCGTCCACTCCTATGTCGCGATCCGGGCCGACGAGCCCTCGCGCTCGGGCTATCAGGCGACGAGCCCCAACATGCGCGTGCATTTCCCGCTTCGTGAAGCGGGGATCGATCGGCGCGGGGTGATCGAACTCCTCGAATCCTCGTCGGTGGGCGAACCGGCCTATTATCGCTGGCGATCGCGATCAGGCTGTACCTTCTGCTTCTTTCAACAGAAAATCGAATGGGTACGGCTTATGCGCGAGCATCCCGACTCCTTCGCCGACGCAATGTCCTATGAGAAGACTGCACGCGATCATGGATCGCCCTTCACGTGGAGCCAAGGTGAGAGTCTGGAGGAGCTGGCGCGCGCTGAACGGGTGAGCGCGATCGAAGCCGAGCATGAGCGCCGGCTCGCGCGGCACGCTGCGCGCCGACGCGTCAATCCGCTCGCTGCCGCCAATGGCGGTTTGCCCGACATCGACGAGCTTTACGGTATCGACGAAGCTTCAGGCAGTTGTGTAATCTGCCACAAGTAGATGTCGGACCCGACACACGGTGGCTGGCCGCCGTTGGTGGAAACTGCGCTTACCCTAGGGCACCAGGCGTTGCACCATCGCGCGCAGCCTCTCGTCATGGATCGCGCTGAAATTGCTGACCATGAAGGCACGGAAATCGGCTGCGTCCTTAAAATCGTCGCGATAGATATGGCCTTGAATCAACGCGTCCATCTTGTCGATGTCGCGCGCAAGCCGTGAGGCCTTCGTCGCCTGCGCCTCATATTCGAAGAACATGTCGCGAATGTGCCCCAGATCGCGCAGGCCGGTATAGCCGCCCATCATCGAGATATAATCGATCTCTGCCGGTTCGTTGACATCGGCTTTCTCGCTCGGAAGATAATCGCCGATGTGAAACTCGCCAATATCGTGGAGCAGCGTCAGGGCTTTCACCCGCGCAATGTCCTGCTCCGCCCAATGGGGGGCAGCGGGGTCGAGCAAAATCTCGGCTAGAAGCGCACAGCCGAAGCTGTGCGAGGCCACGGTCTCGAAGTGCCGCCCGGTTGAGATCTTGCGGCTCCGCCAGCCGGCCCGTGGGCCCTCCTTGAGCTTGTAGAGATCGATGATAAAATCGAGTGCCTCGAAACTGCTGCGTGCGAGATTGCGGGAAATCATCGCCACGTAGCGCGGCATGACCCCGTCGACCTTCTGGCAGGCGCTTTCGAGGCTCGCGATGAAATCGAGCGTCTCGCGCCGGTCCTCTTCTGACAGGCGGCCCGCCTCGTGGCGCGCCCGTATGAAGGAGAGATAGGTGACGAGCCTGACCTGGTTGACGGGATGCAGTGTCTTGCCGACGCATTCGTCGAGATGGCCGCGCAGATAGGCGGTAGTGCGGTTCCAGCGGCCGAGATCGTCGGAAAATTGCAGCTCGACGCCAATATCGTCGCTTTGCCGGTCGCCATAATATTCGAGGTGGAAGCCGCGGTTGAGCTCGTCCTCGACCGGGTCCGAGGTCAGCATGCCGATATAATGGTCGGTAGCACCTTGATCGCCGTGATTGGCGAGGCTGATGTAGAGCGAGCGATGCGACAGCTGCTCATATTTACTGTCGGTCGAGGCGCTTGCATTCGCTGCGCGGTGGGCCTTGTTCGCGGGCTCGATCACCGAGCGCATCGCGCGCAGCGCGGCAAGCGCAGTCGCCTTGTACTTGTTCGAGGTGATCCGGCCGAGCAGGTAGAGCGAGAAGGAGAGACTGTTCACATCGATTTCGCGCTCGGCAAGGACGCGCGCGGAATCGAGCAGCCGCTTCTCGACGCCGGGATCGGCCATGAAATGCTTGATCGAGGTGTTGACGTCATTGTCATAGACGATCTTGAGGAAGGTGGCGGGGTCGATGTCGTGCTTCTGAAGCAGGTCGTCCTCGCGGTTCGACACCGACGAGAAGAGCTCGATGACCGCCCGCGCGATCATCGTCGTCTGCACGGCGCGCGGCTGCTTTGCAAAGATGCCGCTATACTGGGTGTAGGCGAGCTGGTTTT
>JAFAED010000332.1 GCA_023424275.1 Pseudomonadota bacterium
GTCCTGCACGATCGGGTCGGGGCGCGGCGGGCCGAACGGGATGCCGTGAAATTGCGCAACGCGGATCATGTCGCGCACGGTGTAGCTCAGCCAGTTGGGATGATTGCGTTCGAAGAAGTCGGGCTGGCGGATCGCGAGCGGATAGACGGGGCGCAGATTGACCGTCACGTCGTGGCTCGCGGCGAGGGCGCGATAGCGGCCGATAGCGAGGTAGCTGTACGGCGAACGAAAGGACCAGAAGAGGTCGGCGGTCAATGTCATGACGTCATCCTGCCGCAAGGCTTTGCCGGCGGCAAGTGGATGGTCCGGCGCGGAAGTTGTCGAAGGTGCCGCGCAGCGCGCATTGAATTTAGTAGCAATTGCTATTATGTCGTATGACATGAGTGAAACGATCGGATTCCTGCTCAATGACACCGCGCGCCTGTTCCGGCGCGCGTTCAATGCGCGCACGCGCGACAGCGGAATCACCGCGCTGCAATGGCGACTGATCACCTATCTCAAACGCCACGAAGGCATCAGGCAGGGTCCGCTCGCCGAGCTGATCGAGGTCGAACCGATCACGCTGTCGCGCATGGTCGACCGGCTGGTCGAGGCCGAACTGGTCGAACGGCGCGCCGACCCCGCCGACCGCCGCGCCTGGCAATTGTACCTGACGCCGCGCGCAGGCGAGATGCTGGGCGGGATGCGCCCGATCGCCGACGCGCTGTCCGCCGAGGCGACCGAAGGATTGAGCGCGGCCGAAGTCGAGCAACTCACCGACCTTGTCGAGCGCGTCCGCGCCAATTTGTCCCGCCGCATATGCCAAAAAGAAAAAGAGATCGTTTGATGGACCAGCTCTCCCCATCCCGCCCGAAAGCCGAAGAGGTGACAACACCCAAGGCGGCGCCCAAGGCCGACCCGGTGCCTGCGTCGGGCCCCGCCGCCGAGCCCGCCGCCAAGGCGAACTGGCGCACGCGCCTGCTGATGTTCGGCCTGCCCGCGCTGCTGATCGCGGGCGGCGCCGGCTGGTGGCTGACGAGCGGCGGATCGGTTTCGACCGACAATGCCTATGTCCAGATGGACAAGGTCTCGGTCGCCGCCGAAGTCGGCGGGCGGATCACCGAAGTGGCCGTTCGCGACGGCCAGCAGGTCGCAAAGGGCCAGTTGCTGTTCCGCATCGACGGCGAACCCTATGCGCTGACGGTTGCGCAGGCGACCGCCGCGATCGACGCCGCCGAAGTCGAGGTCGGCAATCTGTCGGCGAGCGCGAACACGTCGAGCGTCGACATTGCCGCGGCGCGCGAGGATGTGAAGTTCGCGCAGGTGACCTTCGACCGGCAGGCCGCGCTGATGGAAAAGGGTTTCACGACCAAGGCCGCCTATGATGCGGCGCGCCACGCGCTCCAACAGGCGCGCGAGAGCGTGCGCCAGGCCGAAGCCGCCGCCACCGAGGCGCGCACGAAACTGGCGACAGGTCCGTCGAGCGGGATCAACCCACAGGTCGAGGCCGCGCGCGTCCAGCGCTCGCAAGCACAAGTGAACCTTGGCCGCACGACGGTGCGCGCGCCGAGCGCCGGGCGCATCGCCCAGTCGGATCGGCTGCAGGTTGGGCAGATGATGGTCGCGGGGCTGCCCGCGGTCACGCTGGTCGACACCGCGCACCCGTGGGTCGAGGCCAATTTCAAGGAAACCGACCTCGCCGACATGCGCGTCGGCCAGCGCGCCGAAATCAGCTTCGACGCCTATCCTGGCGTGAAGGTGCGCGGCCATGTGCTGACGATCGGCGCGGGTACGGGGAGCGAATTTTCGGTTCTGCCCGCGCAGAATGCGACCGGCAACTGGGTCAAGGTGACGCAGCGCGTGCCCGTCCGCATCGCCTTCGACGAAAAGCCGTCGCGCGACATGATCGCGGGGCTGTCGGCCGACGTGCGGGTGTTTACGAAGTAAGCTGGATGCCGATCGTCGCGGATATCTATCAATCCTCCCTGTCGCGCTGCGATGGGGAGGTGGCAGCGCGAAGCGCTGACGGAGGGGCCGTTAGCGCAACGTCGCGGCCCCTCCACCACCCGCTTCGCGGGCGGTCCCCCTCCCCACGCCTTCGGCGCAGGGAGGATCTTTTCTAGCCATGGCGAGCAACGCCCTCCCGCGCCGCGCCGCCGCTGCGGCGCTGCCCGACGACGACAGCATCCCGCTCCACGAGCGCGTGCGCTATCGCGGCCTGCTGACCGTCGCCGTGATGGGCGCGTCGATCATGCAGATCCTCGACACGACGATCGCCAACGTCGCCATCCCCCACATGCAATCGGCATTGGGCGCGACGAGCGAAACGGTGACGTGGGTGCTGACCAGCTATATCCTCGCCTCGGCGGTCGCGATGCCGATCACCGGCTGGCTCGCCGACCGCATCGGGCGGCGCGAATTGTTCATGGCGGCCGTCATCGGCTTCATCATCGCATCGATGGCGTGCGGCGCGGCGCAGACGCTCGAACAGATGGTCGCCTTCCGCTTCCTGCAGGGCGTCAGCGCCGCCTTTATCGGGCCGCTGTCGCAATCGGTGATGCTCGACATCAACCCGCCCGAACGCCACGCGCGCGCGATGTCGATCTGGGGCATGGGGATCATGATCGGGCCGATCCTGGGCCCGATATTGGGCGGCTGGCTGACCGAGAGCGTCAACTGGCGCTGGGTCTTTTACGTCAACCTGCCCGTCGGCCTGCTCACGCTCGCGATGATGTGGGCGCTGCTGCCCAAGACAAAAAGCGTCACGCGGCGATTCGACCTGTTCGGTTTCTCGATGCTCGCGCTGGGGCTCGCCGCGCTCCAGCTGATGCTCGACCGCGGCGCGCATCTCGACTGGTTCGACAGCATCGAAATCTGGATCGAGCTGGCGGTCGCGGTCTCGTGCCTGTGGATGTTCGTCGTCCATATGTTTACCGCGCGCGCACCTTTGTTCAGCCGCCTGATGCTCGCCGACCGCAACCTCGTCACCGCGATGGGGTTCATGATCGTGATCGGCGTCGTGATGTTCGCGTCGATGGCGCTGCTGCCCCCGATGCTGCAGAATCTGTTCGGTTGGCCGGTGATCGATACCGGCATCATCCTCGCGCTGCGTGGGATCGGCATTCTCGCGAGCATGTGGGTCGCGGGGCAATTGCTCGGCAAGATCGACGCGCGCTGGATGGTCGGCACCGGGCTGCTCATCGCCGCTTATTCGCTCTGGCAGATGAGCCACTGGTCGCTCGAAATGGGGATGCAGCCGGTGATCATCAGCGGGCTGGTGCAGGGACTCGGCATGGGGCTGATCTTCATTCCGCTCAACACCATGGCGTTCGCGACGATCCAGCCGCAATATCGCACCGACGGATCGAGCCTGCTCAACCTGTTCCGCAGCATCGGCGCGTCGGTCGGCATCTCGGTGGTCACGACGCTGCTCGGCGCCAATATCCAGACGAGTCATGAGGACCTCGCCGCGCATGTCACCAACAGCTCGGTCGCGCTGCTCGACCCGTCGACCGCCGACCGCTTCGGGATCGCGGGCGACGCGGCGATGGCAATGGTCAATGCCGAGATCAACCGGCAGGCGGCAATGGTCGCCTATATCGACGATTTCTGGTTGATGATGTGGGTGACGCTGGCATCGGTGCCGCTGGTGATGTTGCTACGCCCGCCGAAGCCGGGCGGGCCGAAGGCATCGGCGGCGGATATGGGGCATTAAACGGTTCGCCTGGGCGAATAAACCGAACGCCAGCCTAGTCCATATCCTGGCTAAGCCGACGCCATACTTCCCGAATATTGCTCCACGCCCCGCAAAAAACCTAGCCATTCGGTGTCTTGATCAAAAGACAAGGAGACCCGAAATGAGCTATCTGCTTCAGTTGTTCAACGCCTGGATCCGGGACATCAATCCCTGATCCCAGACGGAGTAACGACTATCGCCGGCATCGATCCCGTCATGACGGAATCGTGCCGGCGATCAGGCCCCGACGCCCTGCGGCGCTTTCTCACCGCGACGCAGCGTCAGGACTTCGACGCCAGTCGCGGTGACCGCCACCGTATGTTCGAACTGCGCGGAAAGCTTGCCGTCGCCGGTCACGACGGTCCAGCCGTCGCTTTCCGTCGACACCTTGCGCGTCCCTTGGTTGATCATCGGTTCGATCGTGAAGGTCATGCCCTCGCGCAGCTTGAGCCCCGTTCCCCTCCGCCCGAAATTGAGGACATTGGGCTCCTCGTGCATCTCGCGCCCGATGCCGTGGCCGCAATAATCGCGCACGACCGAATAGCCGTTCGTCTTTGCATGGCGCTCGATCGCAAAGCCGATATCGCCGAGGTGCGCACCCGGACGTACTGCGGCGATCCCCTTCCACATCGCTTCCTGAGCTACCTTCACGAGGCGCCGGGTCGCGGGGGGAACCTCGCCGACGATGTAGGTCTTGCTCGAATCGGCGATGAAGCCGTTTTTTTCGAGCGTGATGTCGAGGTTGATGATGTCGCCGTCGCGGATCAGGGCGCGAACGTCGGGGACGCCGTGGCAGACGACATGGTTGATCGAGCAATTGAGGACATATTTGAAGCCATATTGCCCCTTGCTCGCTGGGCGAGCGCCAAGGTCGACCGTTATAAAATGGTCGACGAGATCATTGACCTCCATCGTCGTCATGCCGGCGAGGTCGACCGTGTCGAGCATTTCGAAAACCGATGCGAGCAATTTGCCCGAGATGCGCATCAGCGCGATTTCGTCAGGGGTCTTCACCATGTCAGGCGGCGGCAAGATCGGGCAGGCGTACCTCGGCAGCGGCAAGTTGCATCCGGACGATCTCGCCCAGCGACAGCGTCGGATGGGCTTCGGCGAGCATGCCGATCTTCATCCAATATTCGGCCTGCGCATTGATCGAACGGCACAGCACCGCGCTGGCGCGGCGAATCTCCTCGTGCAGATCGTCGTCGATTTTCACAATGCCCATGATTGCTCCCTGTTCAGTATATGAATCATATATGATTCATATATTCGAGAGTCAATCGGCGGCGGACGCCGGCTTTGGGGTGGGAAGCTGCCGCTCCCAATATTCGTCATCCCCGCGAAAGCGGGGACCCAGAGCATGCGTCAGCTGACCCCACACTGGGTTCCCGCTTTCGCGGGAATGACGAAGTTATAAGAACCGAAACTTCTGCAAACGGTCGGACGCCACAGTTCAAAGATTTCGCGCAGAGGCGCAGAGAACGCAGAGAGTCAGCGCGATACTCTCGGCGTTCTCTGCGCCTCTGCGCGAATCTCATAATTGCCTGACGGCTGCTTCCGGCCGTTAGCGGAAGAAGCAATTCACCCCCGCGAAGAGCGCGTCGATCTTGGCCGCATCGCCGGGGGCGGCGAACATGCCGCCGATCAGATTGTCGCCGGTCCCGATACTGAACTCCTCGCCCAGCGTGCTGTCTTCCACGTCGACGATCGAGACGGCCTCCTTCGCCTTGGCGCGCGTCGTGCCGACCGCGACACCGCTCATCGTCGAATAGGTGGCCGCGCCCGGTTCGTTGCCGAGGAACCAGCCGACGAACTTGCCGTCCTGGAAGTTGAGCGTCATCGCGTCATAGCGGGTGAATTGCATCGGGCCCGCGCCGCATTCCTCGTTGGTGCTGCGGTCGTCCTCCTTGCCCGCGACATTGGCGAGCGCGGCCTCTGCCTGCGCGCGCGGGACGCCGAAAGCGAGCAGGCTGGTCTTGCCGCTGGTCTTGTCGACAAAGCGCAGCCCTTCGCCGTCGAGGCTGATCGCGGTGGTCGCGGCGTTCGGGCCGTCGTTCTTCGCCTCGGGCACCGGCGGCGCGACCGGATCGGCGTCAGCGGGCGCCTTGTCGGCGGCGGGTTTGCATGCGGCGAGCAGGCCGATCATCGCGAGGGTGGTCCATTTACGCATCGCTCGATCTCCTGCCGCGAAATATCATGACCAGCATCGCACCGAGGGTCGCGAGCGCCATATCCTTTTGCGCGTCCCAGATGTCGCCTTGCTGCCCGTTATAGCGATCGGCGGTTTCGCCCGCCGCGACGATGGTGAGCAGCCATTCGAAGATTTCGTAGAGGCAGGATATCGCCAAGACCCAGCCGAGCACGGTTAACGCCGCGCCGCGCGGACCGAGCCCGCCCCAACGCCGCGCGATCTCGGCAACGGGGATCACCGACAGCGCGCCGAAGGCGAAATGGACGAGGCGGTCATAATGGTTGCGCGTCCAGCCGAAGGCGTCGGACAGGCTGGTACCGCTGAGCGCGCGCGCCCACTCGTCATAGGGGACATTGCTGTAGGCGTAGCGCCCGCCGAGCGTGTGCAGCGCCATGAAGAGGGTGATGCACGCAACCGATGCGGTCGAGAGCGGCCAGCGGCGGAGCAGCCATGGCGCGGCGACGATCAGCAGCATCGTCGGGATATGCTGGAGCAGCGCGATCTCGGGATAGGGCTGCTCCAGCTGCGCGAGGAGCAGCAGCGCAAGCAGCGCGCCGATCAGGCGGCGCTGCGCGGGCGGGGTGACGGCGCTCACCAGCGCAGCGACATGCAGCTGAGCCCCGCGTCGATATGCGCGATCTGGCCGGTCGGGAGCGGACGGATTTCGATGCCGCGCTCCGCGAGCAAAGCGTGCGTCGCGGACCAGCGGTCGCCGACGAGCACGGTATCGCGGATGCGCAGGATATTGGCGGCGGGCTCTTCGCCTGGCGGGGTCGTGACGACTTCGAGCCCGTCAAACTGCGGACAAGCGGCGAGCGCGGGGACGGCAAGGATCGTGCGCGCGTCGATCAGCCCGCAGCCGGTCTTGAAATGGAGGACGCCCGGCGGGGTTTCGCCGATTTCGGCAGAATAGCCAAGCTTGCCGAGCAGCCCCGCAAGTTCCTCGGCACCCGTACGGTCGGTGCGCGCCGAGAGACCGATGATCACACGGTCGGCGAGGCGCAATATGTCGCCTCCGTCGGCGTAGCCGGGGCCGGTCATTTCGAGGAGGCGGCTGTGATGCGCGGCGAGGGGCCCACGGATATGTGCGACCTCGCCCGCGCGGCTCGGCGCGCCGGGGCGGAGCAGGATCGCGCCTTCGGGAAAGGTCAGCGCGACATCCTCGGTGAACAGCGCGTCGGGGAAATCGTCAAGTGGTTCGAGGACTTCGACGTCGAGGCCGAGGGTACGGAGCGTTTCGACATAGGCCTCATGCTCGGCAAGGAGGCCGTAGAAATCGGGGTCGGGACCGCCGTCGGCGCGGATGCCCTTGACCGCCGAACGCGCGGGGGTGCGGCAGAGGGCGTGGGTGAAGGCGTAGGGACTGGTCATGCCCCATCCCTACCCGTTTGAGACGAAGGATAAAGCCCCTCCTCTTCAGAAGAGGGGTTGGGGTGGTGAAAGCGGCGTGGCGCTGGGCGTAAGAGCCCACCCCGCTACGCCTAGCGGGCAAGCCCGCAAGCCTCGCCGCCCCTCCCCCGAAGGGGGGGGGTTTGAGGTTATCAGCCCTTCTTGAGGTGGCGGCGGCCGAGCAGTTCGGCGATCTGCACCGCGTTCAGCGCCGCGCCCTTGCGGAGGTTGTCGCTGACGCACCAGAGGTTGAGGCCGTTTTCGACCGTCGGGTCCTCACGGACGCGGCTGACGAAAGTCGCGAAATCGCCGACGCATTCGACGGGGGTGATGTAGCCGCCGTCCTCGCGCTTGTCGTGGAGCACGACGCCCGGGGCTTCGCGCAGGATGCGCTGCGCGTCCTCGGCCGACAGCTCGTCCTCCATCTCGATGTTGATCGCTTCGGAGTGGCCGACGAACACGGGGACGCGGACGCAGGTCGCGGTGACCTTGATCTTGGGATCGAGGATCTTCTTGGTCTCGACGACCATCTTCCATTCCTCCTTGGTCGAGCCGTCGTCGAGGAATTTGTCGATGTGCGGGATGACGTTGAACGCGATCTGCTTGGTGAACTTCTGCACATCCTTCTCGTCGCCGACGAAGATCTGGCGCGTCTGGTTCCACAGCTCGTCCATGCCCGCCTTGCCCGCGCCCGACACCGACTGATAGGTCGAGACGACGACGCGTTTGATCTTCGCAGCGTCGTGGAGCGGCTTCAGCGCGACGACCATCTGCGCGGTCGAGCAATTGGGGTTCGCGATGATATTGCGCTTCGTATAGCCGTCGATCGCATCGGGGTTCACCTCGGGCACGATCAGCGGCACGTCGGGGTCCATGCGGTAGAGCGAGCTGTTGTCGATCACGACGCAGCCCGCCGCCGCGGCCTTGGGCGCGTGGATCGCGGTCGCGTCGCTGCCGATCGCGAAAATCGCCATGTCCCAGCCCGACCAGTCGAAATTCTCGATATTCTGGCACTTCACGGTTTTACCGGTATCGCCGATTTCGATCTCGTCGCCCTGGCTGCGCGACGATGCGACAGCGGCCAGTTCGTCGTAGGGAAATTCGCGCTCGGCGAGAATGGCGAGCACTTCGCGCCCGACATTGCCCGTGGCTCCGGCGACTACGATACGATAACCCATTTATTCACTCCTCAGTGCAAATACTCGGTTGAAAACGTAACTTAAACTCAGACTTTCCAGCGGAAATGGCCGGTCAGCTTATGCTTGAACAGCGCATCTTCCTCGCGCGTCCCGCCGCCGATATTGTGGAGGACGAGCGGCACGCCGGTCGTATCCTTGCGGTCGGACACGATGCCGGTGTGCGGCAGGCGGCCGCCGACCATCTGGGTGAAGATGTCGCCCGGACGCCAGTCGGCGGGATCGTCGGTGACGGGCAGCGCCGCGCCGTGCCGCCGCCAATAGGTCGCGAGATTGGGAACGCGGCGGTGGTCGATGTTGCGGTCGGGGCGACCGAGCCCCCAGTTTTTGGGATAGGCCCCGAAATTGGCACGCATGTCGGCGTTTACAAGGGCCTGGAGATCGGCGCCGAGCGCATCGCGAAAGGCGCGGATCACGACGTCGGTGCATACGCCCTTCGCGCGGTCGACATCGCCGTTCGGGAAACGCAGCACCGTATAGGCGGGATCGTAGGTCAACGTGACGCCGACCTGCCGCCGCGCCGCGCGCACCAAAAGCTGCGCATTGGTGAGCGCCATCGCCTCGCCCGACACGCCAAAGGCGAGCACCGCGCCAAGAAAGGCGCGCCGTGTCGGCTGAAACGGGATGACAGACGTGTGCATCAAATTCGCTTTGCCCAAAAGAAAACGACCGGCTCTGCCTGTTGGCGGAACCGGTCGTTTTTGAAAGCTGTTTCGGCTTTGGGTGAGAGAAGCTCTCCTTAGCCTTCGCCGGCTTCCGACCGGTATTCGCGGCGCTCCGCAATACGCGCCGATTTGCCAGTGCGGCCACGAAGATAGTAAAGCTTCGCACGACGCACGGCACCCTTGCGGATCACGGTAATCGAGTCGATGTTGGGCGAATAGAGCGGGAACACGCGCTCGACACCTTCGCCGAACGACATCTTGCGCACGGTGAAGTTGGAGCCCATGCCCTTGTTCGAGCGTGCGATGCACAAGCCTTCGAAATTCTGGACGCGGGTGCGTTCGCCTTCGACCACCTTCACGCCGACTTTCAGCGTGTCGCCGGGACGGAAGGTCGGAATGGTCTTGCCAGCCTTGGCAATTTCTTCGGCTTCGATCGTCTGGATGAGGTTCATGTCCTCTAGTCCTTTTCTTTTCGCCGCGCGCCAGAGGCAGGTCGGTCCCGAGCATCGACATGACGCTCCCAAAGGTCCGGCCTGCGTAACCGTGTTATCTCCTCCGCCTGTCGTTTCCGCCAGGCGGCGATCTTCGCATGATCCCCCGATCGCAACACTTCGGGAATCCTGCGCCCCTCCCATTCGACCGGTCGGGTATAATGCGGATATTCGAGCAACCCCGTTTCAAAGGATTCCTCGACACCGCTGGAAGCGGCGCCCATTACACCGGGAAGCAGGCGGATGCAAGCATCCAGCAGCATCAGCGCGCCCATTTCCCCGCCGGACAGGATGATGTCGCCCATCGATATCTGCTCGATCGGTCGGGCCTCGAAAATCCGCTCGTCAAAGCCCTCGAATCGCCCGCACAGCAGCGTCACGCCGGGACCGTCCGCCAGCGCCCGGATCCGCGCCTGCGTGATCGGCTTGCCACGCGGCGTCATCGCCAGGATCGGCAGGTCGGGCCGCTGCGCCAGCGCATGGTCGATCCCGCGCGCCAATATATCGGGCTTCAGCACCATGCCCGCCCCGCCCCCGGCCGGCGTATCGTCGACGGTGCGATGCTTGTCGGTCGCAAAGCCGCGCATCTGGATCGGATCGCACGACCATTTCCCCTCGGCCAGCGCACGCCCCGCGAGCGATACGCCCAAGGGGCCCGGAAACATCTCGGGATAGAGGGTCAGGATCTGGGCCGCAAAGCTCATCGCCGGCGCGCCCGCAGCCGGGCAGCAGACAGGCCGCCAACCAGGCAGAGCGCGCCGCAGCCCATCATCACGAAGCCGATCATCCGCAGCATATCGGCAAAGGGCCGTTCGGGATGCAGCATGCCCGGCAGCAGCACCAGCAGCGGCAGGGGACAGACCAGCCCGATCGCCACCAGCCCCTTCACCCAGAGCGGCCAGCCAAGGCCGAACAGCCGCCAGCCGCCAGCCAGCATCATCAGCAGATAGATTGCGGTCAAAATTTGCGCCATGGCTGCGCGCCTAGAGCATTTTCGCCGCAGGGGGAACTGTCGATCGCCAGCGCCTCAGGGCGCCTTGACCTCCAG
>JAFAED010000341.1 GCA_023424275.1 Pseudomonadota bacterium
AGAGACCGTCGCGGGGTAAGCCTCGAAGCCGGCGAGCGCGCGCGCCTCGAGGCCTCCATCAGAACCACCATGACCGTCGACGCGCGCAAGATCATCGCGCGCGCCGGCGAATGGCTCGACCAGAGCACGCTCCTCGTCGAGGGCATCATGTCGCGCTATCTCGACGACCGGAACGGCCTTCGCCAGCTTGTCGCCATCCATTTGCCCGGCGACTTCGTCGACCTTCATGCCTATCCGCTCAAGCGCCTCGACCATGATGTCGGCACGATGACCCCGGCGACGATCGCGATCGTCCCGCATGTCGAGCTCGACGCCATCACCGAGGAAATGCCCGAGCTCACCCGCAAGCTCTGGTTCGCGACCTTGCTCGACGCCGCGATCCACCGCGCATGGCTCTTCCGGCTCGGCCGCCTCGACGCCATTGGGCGGGTCGCGCATTTCTTCTGCGAGACCAACGTCCGTCTACAGTCGGCGGGATTGAGCGACGGGCGCCAGTTCAATCTCGGGCTTACACAGGCCGACGTCGCCGAGATCTGCGGCCTGACGACGGTGCATGTGAACCGGGTGGTGCGCCACCTGCGTGAGGAAGGACTTTGCCTCTTCCGCAACGGCAAGGTCGAAATCCTCGATGCCGCGAAGCTCGCGCGGCGCGGGCAGTTCGACCCCTCCTATCTTTACATCGACGATCCCGCATCTCCGCCGCCCCCAGACCAGAGGCCCCGCCGATGACCGATGAAATGCCTTCCCCTCCGCCGCCCGAGACACAGGCCGGCGTCGCTACCGCCGAGGATGGCATGGTCCTGCTCGACGGCCCCGATGGCGTCGCGGTGACGATGACCCCGGCAGCGGCGCGCGGAACCGGCGAAAGCCTGATCGAAGCGGCGAGCCGAGCCGAAGAACAGCTCGCCGGCAAGCGATCCTGAGGACCGGTAGGTTGTCCGGCGCTCACGCGGGGTGACGGAACCGCAGGCGATGGGACCATAGGCGTCCGTTGCGCTTCGCGCGCGGCGCACAAACGCATTGATCGATGTTGTATCTCCCGCACCCGCGGGGAACGCGGGCATGCGGCGGCGGTTGTTCCGGTAGCAGCGCCATCGGGCGCTGCCGACCGAGGAGACGCCACACGTGGAAGAGGCCGCCGGACTGATTGCGCCTGCCGCTACGATGATCGCGGCGACGATGACTGCGGCCAATCTCGGTGCGCGCGTGACGGGCACCGGCTTCATCGTCTTCACGCTGGGCTCGATCGCCTGGTCGGTCGTCGGCTTCACCTCGGGCCAGACCAATCTTCTTGCGACGAACCTGTTTCTGACCCTCGTCAATCTCGTCGGCATCTGGCGCTGGCTCGGCCGCCAGCGCGAATATGAGGATGGAGCCCGGCGTGCCGCGAAACGCAGCCGGCTTGCCGGGTCACCATCGCTCTTTGCCGCGAGCAGCTTCGGCGGTCTTCCGGTGAGCGACATCCGCGGCGAAGTTGTAGGAGAGGCGGTCGATGCGATGATCGAGTGCGAAAGCGGCTGTCTCTCCTATGTCGTGGTCGCAAGCGGAGGGATCGGCGGCATCGACGAGACGCTGCGCGCGGTGCCGGCGGCGATGCTCGACTGCCACGCCGACGGTCTCGTACTGCTGATGTCCGCGGCGGAATTTTTGAAGCGCGACGCGCTCGACGGCGCGGCCTGGCCGGCGCGTCCGCCCCGCGATCAACAAGCCACAGGCGGATTGGCAGGGGAGGGCGCGGGAGCCTTGACACCGGGCGGCGACTTGCCGGCGGGTCGCGCGGATGCGGCTTATGGTGGGGCGCAGGGATGAGCATCTCGTCCGCCGTGCCCATGCTCCCCGCCTTGAGCCCTGCGACAGTGGCGCCTGTCCCGCCGTTTTCTCGTTGCGGCGATTTAATCCTCCTGTTCCCGAACAATCGCGGCAGGCGGACGTCAGTCGTTCATCGCCCCGATGCAGGGGCCCGTTCCCCACGACAGCGCCGGTCCTGCCGACGCTTCCCAATGGCGCCCGGCCTGTATCCGGGCGGGAGATGATCCATGTCCAAAATCAAGAACGACCTTTCCGATCCGCTGCTGCTCGCCGCTGCGGGTGCGGGCATCGCGGTCCTCGCCACCGGCGCCGCGCTGTGGCAGCGCCGCCGGCACCGCGGGCAGCAAGAAGACGATGAGACAATTGCGACCGACGCGCCGCATTGGAATCTCGATAAAGCCTCCTCCCGCGCGATGTTCGGCAAGTCGGTGCTGATCAATCGCCCCCGCGCCGAACTATACGCAGCATGGACCCCCGAGCGCTTCCCCGAATTCATGGAGAATGTCGTCGCGGTCGAGGATCTCGGTGACGACGTCTCCCAGTGGACGATCAAGGCGCCCGCCGGGCGCGAGGTGACTTTGGTCAATCGCATCACCGAGCGCGTCGAGGATGAATCCATCTATTGGCAGAGCACGCCCGCGTCGGACATCGCGAACAGCGGCGAGGTCCGCTTTACCGACGCGCCGGCGGGGCGGGGAACCTATGTCAGCCTCATCCTCGCCTATGATCCGCCCGCCGGGAAGGTCGGGCGCCTCGCCGCCAAGCTCCTCCAGCGCGAGCCCGAGGTGCAGGCGCGGCGCGATCTCCACCGCTTCAAGCAGCTTATGGAAACCGGCGAGGTGACAAGCAATGCGTCGCCGTCCGCGCGAAGCGCCGAGAGCCCCGCCGAACCGCACATCTGAATGCCCGACCGCAGCACAATCATATTTCAAGGAGAAGGCCCATGCGCGCCGTTACCTGGCAGGGACGCCACAAGATCAGCGTCGAGACCGTTCCCGACCCCGAAATCGTCAATCCGCGCGATGCGATCATCCGTGTGACTTCTACCGCGATCTGCGGCTCGGACCTTCATCTCTACGACGGCTATATTCCGGGCATGCGCGCGGGTGATATCCTCGGGCATGAATTCATGGGCGAAGTGATCGAAACCGGCCCGTCCTCGACGCTGCAGCGCGGCCAGCGTGTCGTCGTGCCCTTCACGATCAGCTGCGGCCAATGCTTCTTCTGCGAGAAGCAGCAATATAGCGCCTGCGACAACAGCAATCCGTCCGAGACCCGCGATGCCTCCGAACTGATGATGGGGCATGCGATGGGGGGGGCGTTCGGCTATGCGCATCTGACCGGAGGTTATGCCGGCGGGCAGGCCGAATATGTCCGCATTCCCTATTCGGATGTCGGGCCCGTCGTCATCCCCAACGACCTTGCCGACGACGACGTGCTCTTCCTTTCGGACATTCTCCCGACAGGCTGGCAGGCGGCGGTCAACGCCGATATCGAGCCGGGCGACACCGTCGCGGTCTGGGGCTGCGGCCCCGTCGGCCGGTTCACGATCCAGTCGGCGCTGCTCCTCGGCGCCGGGCGCGTGATCGCGATCGACCATTTCCCGACGCGGCTTGCGCTGGCTCGCAAATATGGCGCCGAGATCCTCGATTATACGCAGGTGGACGTGCGCGAGGCGCTCGACGAAATGACCGGTGGCATCGGGCCCGATGCGTGCATCGACTGCGTCGGCATGGAGAGCCACGGGTTCACGGCCGACAATATCCTCGACCAGATGAAGGTGAAAATGCTCTCGTCGACCGAGCGCATCCATGCGCTGCGCCAGGCGATCCTCGCGTGCCGCAAGGGCGGCCGCCTGTCGATCCCCGGCGTCTACGGCGGGTTCGCCGACAAGTTCCCCCTCGGCCAGCTCATGGAGAAGGGACTGACCGTCAAGAGCGGCCAGACGCATGTCCAGCGCTATTCGGGAGAGCTGCTCGACATGATCAGGGACGGCAAATTCGATACCGTCTCGCTGATCTCGCACCATGCCCCGCTCGAGGACGCCGCCGACATGTATCGGCATTGGCACGACGAGCAGAACCTCTACACCAAGATCGTCCTGAAACCCGGCCTCGAGAAAGGGGCCGTTTCGGCCCGGCAGGAGCTGCAACATGCCTGATCGCAAACTCGCTATCGTCACCGGCGCTTCGAGCGGCATGGGCCGCGAGATCGCCATACTCGCGGCGAAGGATGGTTACGACCTCATCGTCGCGGCCGACGAGCCGCTTGTCGATGCCGCGGCGGGCCTCATTGCCAAGGGCGTCGAGGTCGAGGCGGTCGAAGCCGATCTTGCGACAGCCGAGGGCGTCGAGCGTCTCCTCGCCGCTGCGGGCGGCAGGCCGATCGACATTCTCGTCGCGAACGCGGGTCACGGCCTCGGGCGCGGCTTTCTCGACCAGCCCGTCGACGAGTGGCGCCACGTTATCGACACCAATATCACCGGAACGCTGCTGCTGCTTCAGCCGGTGCTGAAGGCGATGGTCGCGCGCGGCGAGGGCAAAGTGCTCATCACCGGTTCGATCGCCGGTCATCTCGCCGGTTCCTTCCAGGCGGTCTATAACGGCACCAAGGCCTTCGTCGACAGCTTCGCCGCAGCGATCGGCAACGAACTGAAGGACAGCGGCGTCACCATCACCTGCCTCAAGCCCGGCGCGACCGATACGCGGTTCTTCGAGCGCGCCGGCATGCTCGATACCAAGGTCGGCCAGTCGGAGAAAGACGATCCCGCCGATGTCGCGAAAACCGGCTGGGACGCGCTCCTCGCCGGAGAGCATGCTGTGGTC
>JAFAED010000387.1 GCA_023424275.1 Pseudomonadota bacterium
GACCTTTCCGGACCCGGCATGCGAAAAACTGGGGCGCATATCGCCGGGGTAAACGTCTTAAGCAGACAACGGATCAGGAGAAGCGGGGGGTGGCAGCGGAATCTGTCTCCGAACTGGAACGGCTGACCCGGAAATTCCGGCCGCCGCTGATTGCCTTTTTTTCACGGCGGGTCGCAAGTCTGGCCGAGGCCGAAGACATGACCCAGGAGGTATTTGTGCGGCTGATGCGGGCCCAGGCGAACAGCGAAGAGGCAGGGGCGGCCTATATTTTCAGGATCGCCGCGAACCTCGTCAGGGACCGTGCGCGCCATGACCTTGTACGCCGGAATTTCGCCGACATGGTGCGGAGCGATGGCAGCGCGGGCGTCGATGCCTTTGATCCGTTCCGCATTGCTTCGGCGCGCGAGAGCATCGCCGTCTTGTGGGCGGCCATCCAAGCGCTGCCCGAACCGACGCAGCAGATCTTCATATTATATCGCGTCGAGGACATTCCGAAGCAAACGATCGCCGACAATTTCGGCTTTCACCTGCGAACGGTCGACAAGCATATCTCGCGCGCGCTCGTGTTTCTGGCGCGCCGCATGGGGCAATTGCCATGACGCCCCTGAACGACAATGACCCTGTCGTCGCGCGGGAGGAAGCCGCGGCCGCCTGGTGTCTGCGCATCGCCGATCGGCCACTGACGCTTGCCGAACAGGCGGACTTCGACGCATGGCTCGCCGCCGACGAACGGCATGCGCAATGTTTCGAGCAGATGGTCGCCGTATGGCAAGGCACCGACGCGATTGCCGAGATGCCCGGATTCCTGTCGCTGCGTGCCAAGGCGCTCACCACGATGGAGAATGCGCGGAACAGGAACGCGCGATCCGCGCAGGGCATGACACGCCGTCATGCGTTTGGCGCGGCAGCGTCTTTCGGCCTGGTTGCTGGGCTTGGCGGTTGGTACTGGGCCGCGAGTCCTGCGGTCTATGCGACTGGCGTCGGCGAACGGCGGGTCGTCCGCCTCGCAGACGGGTCGAGCGTCTCGCTCGATGCCGCGAGCCAGATGTCCGTATCCTTCACCGACGAGCGGCGCGCGATCACGCTCGACCGCGGCCGCGCCAAGTTCGACGTGGCGAAAGACCCGCTCCGTCCGTTTACCGTCACCGCGGGCTCGCAATCGGTGGTGGCGGTCGGGACAAGTTTCAGCGTCGAACTGCTACGCGACCAGCTTCGTGTCCTGCTGTTCGAGGGACAGGTCGCGGTCGTTCCGCGCGCGGACGCGGCGCGCGCGGTCCGGAAGCGCCGTCCGGCGACGCAGGCGACGACCCAGCTTTTGCCCGGGCAGGAGCTGGTTGCGAGCCTGTCGTCGGGAGCGGCCGAGGTCGTCAGCTTCGAAGCCGAACGCTCGCTGGGATGGGAGGGCGGCCGCGTCGATTTCGTCGATATGCCGCTGGCCGATGCCGTCGAGCGGATCAACCGTTACGCGGCCTCGCCGATCATCGTCGGCGACGCAGCGGCCGGGCGCCATCTCGTCAACGGCGTTTTTGACGCCGGCGATACCGACAGCTTCGTCAGCGGTGTGACGTCGCTTTACCCCCTGTCCGCGCGCGAACAGGGGGGGCGCATTGTCATAAAAACAGTAAATTCCAGCGCGAATATAGAAAATAACGATCCCGGATAAAAATAAGGGGCGTGAATCTGCGGGTGGTTCGTCTTTATGACAGGGGGGCAATAATATCGATCCCTCGCATAGAGGGAGAGAATATGTCCAATCGTCGCTATTTGTTGTCGAGTCTTGCTGTCGGCGCGCTCGTCGCGATGTCGGCCCCGGCACAGGCCGAGTCGCGCCAAGTGCAGCAATTTGATATCCCCGCGCAGGATCTGGGCGGTGCGCTGCGCGCCTTCGCGCGTGCGTCGGGCGTGCAGGTCATTTTCGACGGCAAGGCGGTCCGCGGCAAGCGGAGCGAGGCGTTGCGTTCGCGCGTGGGGGCCGAGGAAGCGCTGCGCGAACTGCTCCGCGGAACGGGGCTGGCCTATCGCCGGAACGGCAAGATATTCATCGTCAGCCCGATGCGCCGTGTGGCGCAGGCGCCGGTCGAGATGGCGAGCGCCGTGCCGGTCGTCGTGGCGACGCAGGCGGCCGCGCAGAATATCAGCGACGCCACCGACATCATCGTGACGGCGCAGAAGAAGGAAGAAAAGATCGGCGACGTGCCGATCGCGATGACGGCCTTGTCGTCGGCCGCGCTCGACGACCGCAAGATCGAGGGCGGCGCGGAACTGCTGCGTGCCGTCCCGAACATGAATTTTTCCAAAGGCAATTTCAGCATGTACAACATCGCGATCCGCGGGATCGGGACGAAGGCGGTATCCGCCTCGACCGACCCCGCAGTGGCGGTGAGTTTCAATAATACGCCGCTGATCCGCAATCGCCTGTTCGAATCCGAATTTTTCGACATGCAGCGCGTCGAGGTGCTGCGCGGCCCGCAGGGAACGCTCTATGGCCGCAATGCCACCGGCGGCGTGGTCAACCTGATCCCCGCACTGCCCGATCTTCAGGATTTCGGCCTCGACGCGAAGGCGGAAGTCGGAAATTACAAGACCATGCGCGTGTCGGGCATGGTCAATGTGCCGATCGGCGATACGCTCGCGGTGCGCGTCGCGGGCGCGCTGACCAGTCGCGACGGGTTCGATTACAACAGTTTTACCGAAAAGCGCGTGAATGGTCGCGAACTATGGTCGACCCGCGCGTCGCTCGCATGGGAGCCGGGCGACCGTTTCCGTGCCAATGCGATCTGGCAGCATTTCGACGAAGACGATAATCGCTCGCGCACCGGCAAACAGCTTTGCGCGCGCGATCCGGGGCCGGCGACGATCGGCGGCATCCGCGTGCCCGATGGGACGCAGAATGAGGGATTCGGCGGCCGGGAGGCCGATCTGCGGTCACGGCTCAGCCAGGGGTGTCTCCCGGTTTCGCTATACGACGATCGTTCCTATAGTGCACCCAACGGCAGCGGTTATGCCCCGATCGTTGCGGGCTCCACCGTCTATGTCAAAATGGGCTATCCCGTTGGCGGCAGCAGCCCGGTCGCCGGCTTACGGCCGGGCGATCCCTTCGCGAATGTCCAGCAATCGCGCAACTTGCGCGAGATTGCGACGAGCATCGATCCGGTCTTTCGCGCGAAGAACGACCTCTTTCAGCTCAATATGGAATTTGACGTCAGCGACGGGCTGAAACTGGTTTCGCAGACCGCCTATGCGCGCGACCGCTATTTCTCGACGCAGGATTACAACCGCTTCGTTTCGGCGCCGGTGTTCACCGATACGTCCGGACTGATGGATGGGCCGCCGGGTACCCCCGATATCATCATCGATATTCCGGGCCTGCCTCCGATCGTCATTCCGGGCCAGCCCGATCCCAATCCGATCGACCAGTCGTTCGCGTCGCCGGGCGGCATATTCTGCGACCCCCAGCTCGGTTGTTCGAACCGCATGCTGTCGATGGATCTCAGCCGGTCGCGCAACCGGCAGTGGTCGCAGGAATTCCGGTTGCAGTCGGCGTTCGACGGGCCGTTCAACTTCAATCTCGGCGTGAACTATCTGAACTTCAAATCGCAGGACGACTATTTCGTCTTCAACAACCTCTATACGTTCATCGCCTATAACCGGAACAACCGGCTGCTCGACGGAACGCGGGGCAGCGAGTTCAGATATGCCGACTGTCCGCCCGACGTGACGACGCGCGACTGCGTCTATGTCGATCCGAACCCGATCGGGTCGCTCGACGAAATGGGGCATAATTATTTCCGCAGCCGTAACGATGTCCGGACCAAATCCTGGGCCGTGTTCGGGGAGGCCTATTGGAACGTCTCCGATCAGGTGAAGGTCACCGCCGGATTGCGGTTCACCCGCGACGAGAAGCGCGCTGTCCTTTATCCGAGCCAGCTTCTGCTCGGCGGCGGGGTCACCGGCAGCAGTGGCGGCAATATCAGCGGCGGTTATTTCCCCAACGACCCGCTCGACCAGCGCTGGTCGAAACCCACCGGGCGTCTCGTGGTCGACTGGAAACCCGACCTTGCGTTCACCGACGACACGCTGATCTATGCTTCGGCATCGCACGGCTATAAGGGCGGCGGCGCCAATCCGGCACGTCCGGCGATCGGCGACGGCAACGTCCAGTTCCTGGGCATCTCGCCGACGTTCGACCCCGAATATGTCAATGCGTTTGAGATTGGGACGAAGAACAGCTTCGACGGCGGTCGGCTGACGCTCAATGCCACCGGATTCTTCTATGACTATAAAGGATATCAGGTTTCGCAGATCGTCGATCGCATCGCGCTCAACGAGAATTTCGATGCGACGAGCTGGGGGCTGGAGCTGGAGGCGGCATGGCGCCCGTCACGCGCGTTCCGTGTCGATGCCAATCTCGGTTATCTGAAAACGCGGCTCAAAAAGGGCTCGCGGTCGGTCGACGTCATGGACCGGACGCAGGGCGACCCCGATTGGGTGCTGCTGCGCCCGTTCCTCCAGGTTCCTTCGAATTGCGTCGCGCCGCGGGCCTATGTCGAACGGATCCTGCAGATGACGCCGGGCAGCGAATCGGCGGGGAGCGCCCTCTATGCCCTGTGCGGGCAATCCAAAGGGCTCGGCACGTTCGATCCTCGCGACGCCTTTGGTTATTATGCGCAGATCTATGGCTTCGCCTATGATCCCTTCGCGCCCTATGATCCCACCAAGGTCGGCGCGATCGTGCCCTTCGATCCGGCGAACCCCGATGCGTGGCGGGGCCAGGTCAGCGGAGCTCCTAACGGCGGGCGTGGCTTTTTTGCCGATCTGACGGGCAATGAGCTGCCCAATTCGCCCCGGGTTACCGCCAATATCGGCGCGCAATATACTTTCTTCCTGGGCGATTGGGACCTGACATTCCGCGGCGATTATTATCGCCAGTCGAAGAGCTTCGCGCGTGTCTACAACACGTCGTACGACCGGCTGAAGGCATGGGATAATGTCAATTTGGCAGTCACGTTGGCACGGCCCGATTCGGATCTGAGCTTCCAGCTCTATGTCAAAAATCTGTTCAACGACGCCCCGATCACCGACTTCTTCACCAACAGCGACGATTCCCTCCTCAGCACCAACGTCTTCACGCTCGACCCGCGCATCATCGGGTTCAGCGCCACGAAGCGGTTCTGATGGCGCGGATCGCATTGGATTGCCGGTGCGCTCGGCGGAAGCAGATGAAGAGATGCAATCGGAGTATGGTTTTTTGACCAATTCCGAATTGAATAAAATTTATATTAGTATCTATAATTATAAGTGGATTGAATAATAATATATAAATCGAGCTTGAAGATGAAATTCAAGCAATGCATGTTTTTTGCTCATTAGAAATTATGAGTATTTACACTTATAATAGTAAATTGATATTTAATATTGACGAGTTTACAGTTATTTATAAATAATAATGCGCACCGATTCGTTGGTGTTCAAATATAATTTAATAACTATCAGGAGAGTCGATATGAAGAAATTTATTGCTCTTTGTGCGACAGCGCTTGCGCTGGCCGCCCCTGGCATGGCCCAGGCTGCGAATTATGGCACCGACGGGAAATATAAATTCCAGGGCTCGATCGAGATGATCAAGAATTTGCCGGCGTGGACGACCTGCACCTTGACGGTCGAGATCGACGTCTCGGGTGGCGGCACCATTGCGCGGGTCCTGTCCACGCCCGCTCCCAATCCGTCGCTTTCTGGCCCCTCGCCGTGCAGCGGGATCACCTTTTCGAACCAGCCTTACACCGCCAATGCCCTGGGCAGCCCGGTCTCGGTGCTGACGCTGGCGACCGTGAAAGTGAACATCCCGCCGATCCTGATCTTCCCGGCCGACGCCTGCCAGGGCACGCTCACCACCCTGTGGGGCGGTAACACCGTGACCCCGCGGACGATCACCTTGCAGGATGGCGTGTCGAACCTTCCCGACACCAATCCCGACAATATCGGGGCAACGGAAAACCCCTGCCGGATCAAGGGCACCCTCACGCAGATTTCGGGGCCGACGCAGCTGACCATCACGCCGTAACGCTTCCTCTCGGAACCGCCATCGGATCGGGATGGCGGCCTACTTGGCGGGCGCCTGACCAAGGCGCCCGCTTTTTGCGCGGATATGATGGTTCGGGATTATCCTTTGCCTCTTGGCGGCCATTTTGTGCGACAAAGGCTGGCACATCGCAGGCGCGTGGCTGAACCCGGCTACCGCTCAGGATCATCTTTTGCGCTCCTGTTCTGGATTGCGGTGGCTCTCCTATGGGCCGCCAACGTCGACCGCGCCGATGCGCAAACGGCCCGACCGATCAAAGGTATGAACTCCGCCGAGGCGACCGGGCAGTCGGCTTTGTCCGACCTTTCGATCGATACCGATCCAAGGGAAATTGTCGTCACCGCGCGTCGCGGCGAGGCGCTCGTCGAGCCCGAGACCGAACTCGACGAGGAACGGATCGGCACCTATGGCGCGTTCAGCATCAGCGAATTGATCCGGGATATCGCGCCGATCATCGGGGGGACGGGCAAACCCGCCCTCCTCATCAACGGCAAGCGCGTCGGCGACGCAGCGGGGATCGAGGGCTTTCCACCCGAGGCACTCAGCCGGCTGGCAATCCTGCCCCCCGAAGCGGCGGCGCGCTATGGCTATCCGGCCGACCAGCGGGTTGTGAACCTCGTTCTCAAGCCACATTTCGTCAGCTGGACGGTCGGTGCGACGCTGGCCCTGCCGACCGCGGGCGGGCGCGACGGCGAGACGCTGTCGGCGAACCGCGTCGCGATCGATGGCTCGACCTATTGGAATGCCGGTGTCCGGCTGGCGCGCGAGAGTCGCCTGCTGCGCAGCGAGCGGCTGTCGACATTCGACGCGCAGGACCGGTACAGAAGCTTGTTCCCCTCGACGCACAGTGTCGACGTCAACGCGGGGATCACGCATCCGGTCGGCGATTTTTCGGGTTCGCTGAGCCTCAGTGCCGGCGCCAACGGCAGTCGCGGCCTGCTCGGGCGAGACGACGGACGCGCCATGCAAAACAGGCAGGATTCAAGGTCGGTCGGTGTGTCGATGACCCTGTCGGGACCGATCGGCGATTTCCGGACGAGTCTTGTCGCCAGCTATGCGCGGAACTGGAGCAAGAGTTTGTTCGAACGCGAGGCGGCAAAGGGAGACGGCAGCCGGTCGGAGAGCGAAAGTTGGAACGCCCAACTCTATGTCGACAAGACGATCGCGACGTTGCCGGCGGGGCCACTGACCGCGAACATGCTGATCGGGGGCAATCGCAGCACGTCCTTGTCGCGGCGTAGTGACGGATATGAAGGCCGGCTTCAGCGCGACCAATTGAGCACGCAGCTGTCGCTGGTTATTCCGATCGCGCGCCGCGATGCGCCCTTTCTGGGGGGATTCGGCAATATTTCGGCTGATCTTTCGGGCGGTGTGGATATCGCCTCGGAGGAAAAACGGCGCTTGCGATATTCCGCCGGGCTTAGCTGGTCGCCGACAGAGGCGCTGGAATTGCGCGGATTGCTGAGCTTTTCGGAAATGGCGCTGCCAGTCTCTCTGCTTAACGCGCCGCGCGTTGAAACCACGATCCGTCTCTATGACTATCTTCGTCAGGAAACGGCCGAACTGATCTGGATATTAGGGGGCGATCCCCGGCTTCGCAGCGGCAGTCAGCGTCTGGTTTCGCTGCGCGCGACATTGCGTCCATTCGGCAGCCAGCTCGTGACGCTGACGACCGATTATCAGCGCGAAATCGCGCGCGGAGGCATTACCTCCTTTCCGCAGCTGACACCGGCGGTCGAACGAGTTTTCGCTGACCGGATCGTCCGCGATGCCGACGGGCGCCTCGTTTCGATCGATGCGCGGCCGATCCCGATCGAGCGCGACCTGAACGCCCGGCTGAACAGCAGTATCGCGCTGTATCTGTCTGGCAGGCCCAAAGCGGGGGGCGCCGACGGCGGAACGGGTAAGGCGCGGATATGGGACAAGGGACAGGTTACGGTGTCGCTCACCCACGATTGGCAGTTGCGAAGCGAATTGTCGACCGTTCCCGGCCTTCCTGCGCTCGACAGGCTTGGTGGAGAGGGCGGTCAGTCGCGCCACACGCTATCGTTGCAACTCAATGCCGGATGGCCGGGGCTGGGCGCCAGCCTCAATGGAAATTGGCAAAGTGCGGCGCGCGTACGCGACACCACCCGCCCGGACGGGGCGGGAGATTTTCTCTATCCGGCCGCGGCGCAGTTCAACGCCGGGCTTTTCATCGAACCGGAGCGCCTGTTGGGAATG
>JAFAED010000491.1 GCA_023424275.1 Pseudomonadota bacterium
GTCCTGCACCATGTGCATCACCTTGTCGGCGCGGTCGGGATAATGCGCGGCGAGCCAGGCGCGAAACAGCGGTGCGACCTCATAGGGCAGGCGCATCAATATGTAGGAGGCGCGGATCGCGCCGGCTTCGGCCGCGGCGGCCATGATCGCCTCGATCTCATGATCGGTGATCGCGGGGATGATCGGCGAGATGTTGACCTGCGTCGGCACGCCCGCGTCGATCAACCGGCGGATCGCGGCGAGGCGGCGGCGCGGGTGCGGGGCGCGCGGTTCGAGCGTGCGCGCGATATGCGGGTCGAGCGTCGTCACCGACACCGCGACGCCGACCAGATTGTCGCGCGCCATGTCGGCGAGCAGGTCGATATCGCGCAAAAGCCGGTCGGACTTGGTCGTGATGATCAGCGGATGGCGCGTTTCGGCGAGGACTTCGACGATCGAGCGGGTGATCCCCCATTCGCGCTCGATCGGCTGGTAGCCGTCGGTGTTGGTGCCGATCGCGAGCGGGGCGGCCACATAGCCGCGTTTGGCGAGTTCGGCGCGGAGCAGCTTCGCCGCATCGGGTTTCGCGAAGAGCCGGCTTTCGAAGTCGAGGCCTGGGGAGAGGTCGTGGAAGGCGTGCGTCGGGCGCGCGAAGCAATAGATGCAGCCATGCTCGCAGCCGCGATAGGGATTGATCGAGCGGTCGAAGCTGATGTCGGGCGACTTGTTGCGCGAAATGATCGTTTTCGGATGCTCGACGGTCACCGTCGTGCGCAGCTTCGGCGCGTCGCCGTCAATATCCTCCGCTGCATCGAGCCAGTCGCCGTCGGCGACGCGTTCGGCCGATCCGGTGCGGGTGGGGCGCAAGTTCGTGGGTGCGCCGCGGCCGGCGATCGGGGGGAGGGGCTTGGGCGATTCCACCGGGGGAGGATAGGCTTCCGGTGGGAACAAATAAAGAACAAATGATCGAATAGGGTAGATCATCGTCATGCCGGACTTGATCCGGCATCCATTCGGCGGCGGCGTTATGGACCCCGGATCAAGCCCGGGGTGACGAGGCGGCCGGACCTATTCGGTCAGCCGCGGCATCAGGTCGACGAAATTGCAGGGCTTGTGCCGGCTGTCGAGTTGGGTCGACAAAATGCCTTCCCATGCGTCGGTCACGGCGCCGGTCGAGCCGGGCAGCGCGAAGATATAGGTGCCGCGCGCGACGACGGCGCAGGCGCGCGACTGGATCGTCGAGGTGCCGATCGTCTGGTAGCTCAGCCAGCGGAACAGCTCGCCGAAGCCGGGAATATCCTTGCCGTCGAGCCGGTGCAGCGCCTCGGGCGTCACGTCGCGGCCGGTGAGGCCCGTGCCGCCGGTGGTGATCACGACGTCGACGTCCGGGTCGTCGATCCAGTTGTGGAGGCGCGAGACGATCAGGTCGGTCTCGTCCCGGATGATCGCGCGCGCGGCGAGGATGTGGCCCGCGGCGGTGAGCAATTCCTCGAGCTTGTCCCCCGAACGGTCCTCGGCCGCGCTGCGGCTGTCCGATATCGTCAAAAGCGCGATGCGGACCGGTTGGAAGGTCAGGCTCTCGTCAATCGGCATTGGCGAGGGTGCCGGCATAGGTCAGTCGGGTGCGATCCTTGCCGTCGGGGAAGCGCGGCCATTTGCCCTGCGCGAGCGCGGCGCGGCTGACCGAGGGTTTGCCCTGCTGCGCTTCGTACATCCAGTAATTGCGCAGCACGATGCCGACATAGCCGCGCGTTTCCCAATAAGGGATCGATTCCATGTAGAGCAGCGGATCGCCATTGTCGCGGATTTCGGTCTGCCAGCGCGCGATCGGCGCGGGGCCGGCGTTATAGGCCGCGATCACCTTGGGCAACAGGCCGCCGGTCGACGGATCCTTGCTGAGATATTGTAGATAGCTTTGCCCCATATCCATGTTCACGGCGGGGATACGCAGGTCACCCGTGCCGCTGTCGCCGCGCCAGCGCGCGATGTCGCGCGCGGTGCCGGGGCGCACCTGCATCAGCCCGAACGCACCCGCGGGGCTGACCACGGTGCGCTGGAAACGCGATTCCTGCAGCGTATGGGCAAAGACGAGCGCCGGATCGACCTTCCACCCGCCATTGGGTTCCCATTTGGGCTGCGGATAGCGCGTCTGCGCGGCGGGCTTGCGGCCTTGCGGTGTGTTGTGCGCCAGATAGAGCTGCGTTTCAGGAAGGCTGAGCGCGCCCGCGATCGCGAGCAATTGTTCGTGCTGGCGGGCGTCGCCGATCAGCGCCTGATGGCGCAGCACATTGCCGGCATATTGATCCTCGCCGATTTCGGACAGGCCCATCGCGATGCGGACATTCGGCAGGTCTTCGAGGGCGCGCCAGGCGCTGCGGTCGGCGCGGACGCTCTCGCGCTGGGCATTGGTTTCGACGCCGAGCGTTTCGGCGGCGAGCAGGCCGTAGAAGGTTTCCTCATTGGCGGCGGCGGCGCGCAGGCGCGGCTGCACCGACGCGGGTTCGCCGGCCGCGATCGCGGCGCGCGCGGCCCAATAATAAGCGGCGGCGCGCTGTTCGCTGTCGGGCGCTTCCTTTGCGACGCGGTCGAAGGCGACGAGCGCGGTGCGATAGTCGCGCAGGCGCCACGAAGCGAGCCCCTGGACCCACGCACCCTGCGTCGCCCATGCGCCGCCGCCGGCGGTGCAGGCGAGCGACAGACGAAGCGCATTCTGGTCGTCATTCTCGATATAATAGGACCAGGCGACCTTTTGCGTCCATTCGGCGCGTGCTTCGGGACCGAGCCCGGTCGCGGCGCTGAGCAGTGCTTCGGCGCCGGCGGGATCGTCATTCTTGATCCGGTCGGGGATCGTGCGGGCGAGCGAGGCGGCAACGGGGTCGCCACTGACCGCATCGGCGCCGAGCCGGCGCGGCGCGCTGCCGGCCCAGGACAGGCGCGTCTGATAGGGGAGCGTCGGCAGATCGGTCGCACCGCGCCGGGTCGCCAGCCGACCGAGCTGTTCGGCCTGCGGCAGGTAAGGCGAGCGCGCGAGGATCGGCATGATGTCGGCGACTTCGGCGCGCGGGCTGTTCGCGGCGGTGAGCAATTCGGCACGCAGGAAGTCGCTGAGCGGGCCATTGTCGCCGCCGTCGAGGAGCGATTTGGCCTCGGCCCAGCGCTGGCCGCGGATCGCGGTGAGCACCTGCGTATAGAGCTGCTTTTGCTTCGACGAGAGAATGTCGGGCACTGTTTGCGGCGCCGATATCAGGCCGCGATCGCCGGCGTCGGCGGCGAGAACGGGTGAGGCGCTCGTCGCGATCGCGAGGCATAGGCATGAGAGAAGAGTCTTGGTCATCTTTTCCATCTGTCAACGTCCCCGGTTGAACAGTTTCAGGCTATCCCAAGCCGCCGCTTTTTGCGCGGGCCGGGCCAGCAGCATCGCGGGATGCGCCACAGCCACTGCGTCCACCTTGCCGCCATCTTGGTTAATATTGAGTAACTTTCCACGGGTGTCGGGTAGCGCGCTTCCCGCCGCCATGCGAACGATGTCGCCGCCGATCAGCAAGAGGCGCCCGGGGCGCGCCAGCCGCAGATGATGCCAGAGCAGGCGGTCGAGTTCGGCCGCTTCCTCACCGTCGCAGCGTCCGCCCGCCGGGCGTGTCACCGCGAGGCTGGCGACGTAGCAATCGCCGCGCGCGGTGCCGATGGCTTGCAGCATCGCGTCGAGCAGCTTGCCGGCAGGCCCCGAAAACAGGGTGCCATCCCGCTGGTCGTCTATTTCGGGCCATGCCGTGAGCAGCATCAGCGGTGCGTCTGCCTTGCCGACCGGAAGAATGCGGCGGGCATCCCACTGGCTGCCGGGCACATCGTCGCTCGACGCGAGCCAGTCCTGAAATTCGTCCCACGCCTCGGGAAAGACGACCGGCCCCTTGGTTTCAGGAAGCTCGGGCACCTCCTGACGCTGGAGCGCCGCGGGCAGGGGCAGAACTTCGGGCTCGGCAATGACCGCACGTTTCGGCTTTGCCGCAGCGTCATTCGCGGGCGGCGTGACGAGCCAGCCCGCCGGCTGTTCGCCGACAAGTGCGTCGACCCCCGCCAGCGACCACCAGTCGTACGTGCTTTCTGCCAGCAAGGCTGAATATGACCCACCCATGATTTTGTTTCAAACAGGCAGTTGACGGACCCGTCAATTGGCGGGCATCGCAATTCGTGACAGAATGAGCGCAGGGCACGATGAATGTCCGTGCAGGGACGGCAGAAAGGTATTTGCGGTGAGCGAACGGGAGTCGATGCCCTATGACGTGGTCATCGTCGGCGCGGGTCCGGCGGGGCTGTCGGCGGCGATCCGCCTCAAACAATTGGC
>JAFAED010000501.1 GCA_023424275.1 Pseudomonadota bacterium
GCCCTGGAAGGCGCCGAGTTGCGCATCGATCGTCGCGACGTCGGCGTCGGTCCAATCGGCGATCTGTCGGAAGCTGGTGACGCCAAGGCCATTGAGCAGCACAGCAAGCTTGGGTCCGACGCCTTTCAGCAGTTGCAGATTATCGGCCTTCGCTGCGGCGGGCTTCGTCGCGGCCGGCTTGGCCGCAGGCTTCGCAGCGGGCGGCGGAACGGTCGGTTCCTCGGGGATTGCGGCCGCTTCGACCGGCGCCGGCTTTACGGCCGCCTTTTTCGCGGCGGGCTTGGCGGCGGCCTTTGTTTCCGTCTTTGTCGCCGGCTTGGCCGCAGCTTTTGCCGCCGGTTCCTTGGCCGCCGGTTTTTTCGCTGCCGGCTTTGTGGCGGCTTTGGGCTTCGCCGCCGGTTTGGGCGTGGGGGCGGGTGTTTCAGCCGCCGGCACCGGCTCGGCTATGGGCGCTGGGGCCGGCGCGGGCGGCGGCGCCTTGGCGGCGGGTTTGGGCGCAGGCGGCGGGGCGACGGGAGCAGCGGCGGGCGCTTTGGGTTCGATCGGCTTGAAGCGGGCGGGTTCGGCGGCGATGATTTCGGGCTTTGCCGGTTCGAGCGGCTTGGCGGGCTTTGCCGGTTCGACCGTCGGCGGTGCAATCTCTTCAGGCTTCGAGCGGCCGAAGAGCCACCAGAGCAAAACGACCGCAACGACGAGTCCAACGACCGCGATTATGTAATTTTCCTGAAGCCAGGCCATGATTGTCTCCACTCCTGATTTTGGCCCAGCCTATGCCGCCCCGCAGGCGGGGTCTACCCTATCGAACGGACCGCCATGATTTTCTTCGCCTATTCCGGCTCGCGCGCGACTTCGCGCTAGCCCCTCAGCGCGCCTCGCGCGCGACTTCGCGCCAGCCGATGTCGCGGCGGCAAAAGCCGGTCGGGAAGTCGAGCTTGTCGACCGCGGCATAGGCGCGCGCCTGCGCCTCGGTGACGCTTTTGCCCGTCGCGGTGACGTTGAGCACGCGGCCGCCGGCGGCAACGATAACGCGATCCTCGCGCGAGGTGCCGGCGTGGAAGACGCGTACGCCGCCCGCCTCGGCATCGGCGATGCGCTGGATCGCGCCGCCCTTTTCGGGCGTGCCCGGATAGCCGTTCGCGGCCATTACGACGGTCAGCGCATAATCGTGCGAGAAGGCCGGAGTCTCGGCCCCGGCAATCGCCCCGGTCGCTGCCGCATGGAGCAGCGCGGCGAAATCGCCTCTGAAGCGCATCATCAGCACCTGGCATTCGGGGTCGCCGAAGCGGCAATTATATTCGATCAGCTTCGGGCCTTCAGCCGTCAGCATCAGCCCCGCGAAGAGGACGCCGACATAAGGCGTGCCCTCGGCGGCGAGCGTGGTGACGGTCGGCCGGATGATGCGGTCCATGACCTGGGCTTCGAGATCGGCGGTGAGCACGGGGGCGGGGCTGTAGGCGCCCATGCCGCCGGTATTCGGCCCGACATCGCCGTCGCCGACGCGCTTGTGGTCCTGCGCGCTGCCGAAGGCGATGACGTCCTTGCCGTCGGATAGCGCGAAGAAGCTCGCTTCCTCGCCGGTCATAAATTCCTCGATCACCACCTCGGCGCCCGCGCTGCCAAAGGCGCCATCGAACATGTCGTCGATCGCCGCTTCGGCCTCGGCCTGCGTTTCGGCGATGATCACGCCCTTGCCCGCGGCGAGGCCATCGGCCTTGATCACGACGGGGATCGAAAAGCCTTCGAGGACGGCAAGCGCTTCCTCGGCGCTGGTGCAGCGGACATAGGCGGCGGTCGGGATCGATGCGCGCGCGCAAAGATCCTTGGTGAAGCCCTTCGAGCCTTCGAGGCGCGCGGCGGCGGCGCTCGGACCGAAGGCGGGAATGCCGATCTCGCCGAGGCGGTCGGCGAGGCCGGCGACGAGCGGCGCTTCGGGGCCGACGACGACGAAATCGATCGCATGCGCCTTTACGAAGGCGATCAGGCCGTCGATGTCGTCGACCGAAATCGGCACGCATTCGGCGTAGAGCTCGATCCCCGGGTTGCCCGGTGCGGCATAGAGCTTGGCGCAGCTTGGCGATTGTGCCAACTGCCAGCTGAGCGCATGTTCGCGGCCCCCCGATCCGACCAGCAGGATATTCATGTCAGTCCCTTTTCCCGATACGGCGTCCGACGATGGCACCGAAGCGCGGCTGTTAGCCGAGGCGGCGCCAGGGGACAATGTTCCGCCGCTGTCGGTCAGCCAATTGTCGGCGGCGATCAAGCGGACGGTCGAGGACGGCTTTGCGCGCGTGCGCGTGCGCGGCGAGTTATCGGGGACGAAACGCGCGGCATCGGGGCATTTCTATGCGGCGCTGAAGGACGATAATGCCCTCATCGACATGGTGATGTGGAAGGGGCAGGCGGCGCGCCTCGCCTTCCGGCCCGAGGATGGGATCGAGGTGATCGCGACGGGCAAGCTCACCACCTATCCGGGGCGCTCGAAATATCAGCTCGTCGTCGATACGCTCGAAGTCGCGGGCGAGGGCGCGTTGATGCTGCTCTTCGAGAAACTGAAAGCGCGGCTCGGTGCCGAGGGATTGTTCGACCGCGAGCGCAAATATGACCGGCTGCCCTATCTCCCGCGCACGATCGGGGTTGTGACTTCGCCGACGGGCGCGGTGATCCGCGATATCCTTCATCGGCTCGCCGACCGCTGCCCGACGCATGTGATCGTCTGGCCGGTGCTGGTGCAGGGCGACGGCGCGGCGGCGCAGGTTGCTAATGCAATCCGCGGCTTCGACGCCATCGAACCCGGCGGGCGGGTGCCGCGCCCCGATCTCGTCATCGTCGCGCGCGGCGGCGGGTCGATCGAGGATCTGTGGGCGTTCAACGAAGAGGTGGTCGTGCGCGCGATCGCCGATTGCCGCATCCCGACGATCAGCGCGGTGGGGCACGAGACCGATGTGACGCTCGCCGACTATGCCGCCGACGTGCGCGCGCCGACGCCGACTGCCGCAGCCGAGATGGCGGTGCCGGTGCGCGCCGAGCTGATGTCGCAGCTCGCGACATGGAAGGGGCGGATCATCGGCGCGGCGAACCGGCATCAGGCGCTGGCGGGCGAGCGGCTGACGGCGTTGGCGCGGCATTTGCCGAAGCGCGATGCGCTCTATGCCCCGCAGCGCCAGCGGCTCGACGATGCGGGCGACCGGCTCGACCGCAGCCAGCGGCACCGGCTGACGGTGATTTCGGAGCGGCTCGCGACGCGCGGTGCGGCGCTGCGGCCGGCGCTGCTCGCGCGGCGCTGGGACCGCGACCGCGCGCTGCTGGAGGGACTGGGACGCTTGCTCGACAGCCTCGATCCGCGCGCGCTGCTGTCGCGCGGCTATGCCATGGTGCGCGATGCCGGGGGCGCGATCGTCACGACCGCGGCCAAGGCGCAGGACGCCGGTCACCTCCGGCTGCAATTCGCCGACGGCGACGTACCGGTGCAGGTCAGCGGGAGCGACGCGCCGACATCGCCCACGGCACCCAAGCCCGTGCGCAAGGGGCCGCCCGCGGAGCCCAAACGGGGGCAGGGCGAGCTTTTCTGAGACCGGCGGGGGTGGCCGCACAGTGCGATGCTGCTATAGTCGCGGCCCGAACTGCCCGCCGAATGGATAGAGAATCATGTTGATCGCCAGCCGCAACCGCCTTGCCCGCCTGCA
>JAFAED010000537.1 GCA_023424275.1 Pseudomonadota bacterium
ATCCTGCACATCTGGGCGCTGCACATCCCGGGTTCGTCGAACCCGACGGGTATCGAGGTGAAGGACGAACAGGACACCGTCCCGTTCCACCCCTATTACACCGCGAAGGACGGCTTCGGCGTCGGCGTCTTCCTGCTGATCTTCGTCGCGCTGACCTTCTTCAGCCCGAACACGCTCGGCCACGCCGACAATTATATCCCGGCGAACTCGCTTTCGACCCCGGCGCATATCGTTCCCGAATGGTATTTCCTGCCCTTCTACGCGATCCTGAAGGCCTTCACCTTCAACTTCCTGTGGATCGACGCGAAGCTGTGGGGCGTCATCGCGATGTTCGCATCGATCGCGCTGCTGTTCTTCCTGCCCTGGCTGGACAGCTCGCCGGTGAAATCGTCGAACTATCGTCCGCTGTACCGGATCTTCTTCTGGATCCTCGTCGCTGACGTGCTCTTGCTCGGCTGGTGCGGCATGCAGCCTGCGGAACAGCCGTGGGTGATCCTCAGCCAGCTGGGTGCGATCTATTATTTCGCGCACTTCCTGGTGATCCTGCCGATCGTGTCGCGGATCGAACGCCCGCTTCCGATGCCGAATTCGATTACCGAAGCGGTCCTCGCCAAACATGCCACCGACACGTCGTCGGCGTCGGCAACGGCCTGAGCGCCGGACTTTAACAGGAGCTGATACAGCCATGGTTCGCCCGCTCGGATTTCTCGTCGGCCTCGGTTTCATTACCGCGCTGGTGCTCGCGATTTTCACGACGCCGCTCAGCAATGAAGAGAATGTCGCTCACTCGTTCCACAAGCATCCCCGCCACCTGAAGCTGGCGAGCGATGGCATCCTGCTCCCGCACTGGGATCAGGCGCAGTTGCAGCGCGGCATGCAGGTGTACAAGGAAGTCTGCTCGGCCTGCCACAGCCTGCACCATGTCGCGTTCCGCGACATCAAGGACCTCGGCTACACCGACGGCCAGATCAAGACTTTCGCCAAGGGCTTCCAGGTCCCGTCGATCAACCCCGACACGGGTGAGCCGGCGACGCGCGATGGCCTGCCGTCGGATTATTTCCCGTCGCCCTATGCGAACGAAACGGCTGCCCGCGCCGCGAACAACAACGCGCTGCCGCCCGATCTTTCGCTGATCACCAAGGCGCGCGAAGGCGGCAAGGACTATGTCTATTCGCTGCTGACCGGCTTCCAGAATCCGCCGAAGAACCTGCCGGCAGAGCTGCAGCCGGGTACGGGGCTGCACTACAACCCCTATTTCGCGAACCTCAACCTCGCGATGGCCCCGCCGCTGGCGCCCAATCAGGTGACTTATGCGGACGGCACGAAGGCGACCGTCGACCAGATGTCGAAGGACGTGACCGCGTTCCTCGTCTGGACCGCCGAGCCGAAGCTGATCAAGCGCATCATGGTTGGCTATGCGGTATTCGGCTTCCTGCTGATCTTCACCGTGCTGACATACCTGTCGTACCGGAACATCTGGGCCGACAAGAAGCATTGATGAGCCGGGGAGGGCGGCCTTCATGATCGCCCTCCCGCCTCAGCCGGACCTCGACCTCGCGTCGCTCGTCCGCACCATCCCGGATTTTCCGAAGCCGGGCATTCAGTTTCGCGATATCACCACGCTGATCGGCGACGCCGCCGGTTTCAGCGAAAGCGTGCGCCGGTTGAGCGTGCGCGCTGCCGTGCACCGCCCCGACTTCATCGTCGCGGTCGAGGCGCGCGGCTTCTTATTCGGTGCCGCGATGGCGACCGCGATGGGGCTGGGTGTCGTCCCTGTGCGCAAGGCGGGCAAGCTGCCCGGCGTCACGATCGGCGTCGACTATGAACTCGAATATGGCGTCGACCGGCTCGAACTGCATGAGGGGGCGGTGCTGCCGGGGCACCGCGTCGTGCTTGTCGACGATCTGCTTGCGACCGGCGGTACGATCCTTGCGGCGGCGGATTTGATGCGGAACGCGGGGGCGGAGGTTGCCGCGGCGCTCTTCGTTATCGACTTGCCCGATCTTGGCGGATCGCGGCGACTGGAGACCGCCGGCCTTGCCTGCGAGACGCTGATCGCGTTCGACGGCGATTAAAGGGATCCGTCGTCGTCTGAATTACGCGGCGATGTCGGCGGACGCGGCGTCGGCCTCGATACAGAAGATTGCGCGCGCCTTGCCGCCCGCCTTTGCGCGATAGAGCGCCGCGTCTGCGCAGGCGAGAAGGCGTTCCAGTTCGATGCCCAGTCTGGGCGCCGTTGCGATCCCGACACTGACCGATACCGACATGGATATGTCGTCGACAAGATAGGGTTTGCTGATCTCGCGGATGATCCGGCGCGCCAGCAGTTCCGCTTCGCTGTCGTCGCGCAGGCCGACCTGCAACACGATGAACTCGTCGCCACCGAGCCGCGAGACGACGTCGTCGCTGCGGACCATCGCCTCGAGCCGGCGCGCGACCTGTTCCAGCAACGCGTCGCCTGCAGGATGCCCATAGCGATCGTTGATCGCCTTAAAGCCGTCGAGGTCGAGAAAGTGGAGGGCGACCTGGTTCCGTGTACGCATTGCGGTCGCCGCATGATGCTGGAACAACTCGCGCAGCAGCAGGCGGTTCGACAGGCCGGTCAGCGCGTCGGTGCGGGCGAGTTTCGCCATGTCGTGGCGAGCCGTGTGGTGCTCGACCGCCGAGCGATAGAGATGGGCGACGGTCTGGAGGCTGAGCCCGGTGATCATCGCGACGATCAATGCCTCGATCAGAAACAGCTCGCCATGAAGC
>JAFAED010000037.1 GCA_023424275.1 Pseudomonadota bacterium
CCAGCACCGGGTCGCCCGGCGCGGGATAGCGCATCGCGAAAAGCTCGTCGGGAAAGCCGCCGAAGTCGTGAATGGTCGGCGGCGAAGCCGACGCGGTCACCGTCGCGCGGCCGCCCTGATACGCCGCGTCATGATGCGCCGATACGAGCAGGATTGCGCGCGGGCGCGGCAATTGGGCACCCAGCCCGGCGAGGAAGTCCCGCGCCGGGCTGGGCTCGAGCGCCATCATCGGCGAGCCATGCGAAAGGAAAAGGCTCGGGAGACGGCGCATCGGTTCAGGCGATCAGCTTGGCGGCGGTGCGCGCGACGCGCTCGCCGAGGTAGCGGGCACCGGCAAGGTCGGCTTCGCCCGGCTGGCGCGACCCGTCGCCGCCGGCGATCGTCGTCGCGCCATAGGGGGCGCCGCCCTTCACTTCATCGACGCCCATCTGGCCGGCAAAGCCATAGTCGAGGCCGACAATCGTCATGCCGAAGTGGATCAGGTTGGTGAGGACCGAAAACAGCGTCGTTTCCTGGCCGCCATGCTGCGAGCCGGTCGAGGTGAAGGCTGCGCCGACCTTGCCATTGAGCTTGCCCTGCGCCCAGATGCCGCCGGCGGTGTCCCAGAAGCTCGCCATCTGGCTCGACATGCGGCCGAAACGCGTCGGGGTACCGACGACGATCGCGTCATAGTCGGCGAGTTCATTGGGGTTGCTCAGCAGCGGGTGCGCGGTATCGGTCTTGAAGCCTGCGGCCTGAACGACCGCTGCGGGGGCGGTTTCCGCAACGCGGCGGATGTCGACCTCGGCGCCCGCGGCGCGTGCACCCTCGGCGACGGCGTCGGCCATCTGTTCGACATGCCCATAGCTCGAATAATAGAGCACCAATACTTTAGCCATCATATAGTCCTTTCGTTCAAATGAAACCGCCGCCGCGGGAGGAAGGCGCGGCGGCGGCCGGGCTCAGGCGGCCTGTTTCAGACCGTCGATTGCGGTGGTCGCCTGGTTGATCGCGTCGCCGTTCATCATCTGCTGATCGGCGGCGATAATCTGGACATCGGTGATGCCGACGAAGCCGAGGACGTGGCGCAGATAGCCGGTGGCGAAATCATAGTCGCTGCCGACGGGGACGCCGCCCGAGGTGACGACCAGATAGGCCTTCTTGCCCTTCAGCAGCCCTTCGGGGCCCGCCTCGGTGTAGCGGAAGGTCTTGCGGGCGCGGGCGATCAGGTCGATCCACGCCTTCAGCGCGGCGGGGATGCTGAAATTATAGATCGGCACGCCGATGACGATCGTATCGGCGGCTTCGAGCTCGGCGATCATCTCGTCCGATGCGGCGAGCGCGGCCTTCTGGTCGTCCGAACGATCGGCATCCTCGGTGAAATTGGCGCCGACCCAGTTTTCGGTCAGCAAGGCCGGCGGGGTGTTGGCGAGGTCGCGGTGGGTAACGGCGGCCCCATAGCCCTGTTCGACCAGACGGGTCACAAGCTGGTCGGTCAGCTGGCGGCTCGTCGAACCGGTATGGCGGGCACTCGAATCGATGCGGAGAATATGGCTCATTGTCTTGTCCTTGATTTTGGAGGGAGAGGGGGTGCCGCGAGCTTCGGGGAAACCCGCGGCACGGGGTGGGCCGCCGCCGGGGAGGGGGTGGCGACGGCCCGGGGGGCTGCTTAGAGGCTGTCGACGAGGACCAGTTCGGCGTCGTCGAGCGCTTCGACCTCGATCTTTCCGACATCGCGAAGTGCGATGCCGTCGCGTGGATCGGCGTCCGCGCCATTGACGCGGATGCGGCCCTTGGCGGCGACGAGGTAGGCGTGGCGTCCGGCTTCGAGGTCGTAAGAGACGCTCTCGCCGGCGTTCACCGTTGCCGCCGCGACGCGGGCGTTGGCACGGATCGGCAGGGCTTCGTCGCCCTCGATGCCGCTTGCCAGCGTCACGAACTGGCCCGAACGGTCGGCCTGGGGGAACTGGCGCGCGCCCCAGCCGGGATTGCCGCCGTCACGGTCGGGCATGATCCAGATCTGGAACAGCGTCGTTTCCTCATCCTCGAGGTTGAACTCGCTGTGCGTCACGCCGGTGCCGGCGCTCATCACCTGGACATCGCCCGCCGCGGTGCGGCCGGTGTTGCCCATGGAGTCGCGGTGCGTGATTGCGCCGGTGCGAACATAGGTGATGATTTCCATGTCGCGATGCGGATGCGGGGGGAAACCCGACTGGGCGGCAATGCTATCGTCGTTCCAGACGCGCAGCGCGCCCCAGCCCATCCGCTTCGGATCGTGATAGTTGGCGAACGAGAAGTGGTGACGGGCGTCGAGCCAGCCGTGGTTGGCGTGGCCCAGCGTGTCGAATTTGCGGATATCGATCATTGGCCTTGTCCTTTCCTTGTCGCCAATCCGGGGCTTTGGTGCCCGGCGGCGTTCATCTGTTGAGGACAAAATAGGCATTTGGATCGTTTCGAAAATAGCGTAGATGGAAAACCATCGTTTCCATTCAGGAGCTATTCTGTGGCGTTTCCCGACTATGAAGGCTGGGCCTGTTTCGTGGCGGTCGCCGATGGCGGCAGCTTTACCGCCGCGGCGGCATCGCTCGGCCTGTCAAAGGCGAGCGT
>JAFAED010000058.1 GCA_023424275.1 Pseudomonadota bacterium
CCTGATCGGGCTCGTTGCTGGTGATGCCCCATTCGGCCTCGAGCAATTCCTTGAAGGCGACGAAGCGATAGGCGCTGGCGCCAAGTGCCTGCGACGCAATCGTCTTCGATGCCGTCACCGTCGTCAGCACTTCGCCGGTCCGCACCGACACCGCGCGCAAATAGACGGTGACCGTATCCTGTCGATATTCGGTGCGCGCGCCGATGCCCAAAAAGGCCGCACCGGCGCCGCCGGTCACGGTATTGGTGTCATAGCCCACGATCCCGCCCTCGAGCAGGACCCCCGCGAACAACAGTGCCGGCAGCGCCTTGCGATCGGGCTCCTCCTCGCCCAGATAGCGCTTGCGCATCTCGGTAATGATCTGCCGTTCCTTCAGCAGATTATCGAGCCGTTCGCGCTCGACGATCGTGAACCACGAGCGGCTGCCCGCATCCTGCAACGCCTTGACGAGGATCGAATTCGCGCCCTGCGTCACCGCGCGCGACAGCGTTTGTCCGGCCTCGGTCGGCTTGAACTGTCCCGTCTGGTCGGTGAAGCCATAGACCGCGACCGCAACCTGCCGCTGCGGCTTCGGCAGGTCGTTGAGCAGGAGCTGCGTTTGCGTCTTTTTCGGGAAATAGGCGAGGCTGGTGCTCTGCGCGAACGTGTCGCGACCGCTTTTGCCGACGGTCATGCAGCCCGCGAGCGGAGCCGCGCAAAGCAGGGCGGTCGCAATTTTCAGGGCGTCGCGCATCATTGCACCTCGACGAAGAGCGGCACGACGATCTTCGTTTCCTCGCCGGTTTCGTCGTTCCGGATCGTGAGCGTCACCGAGTCGAGCGAACGGAAAAAGTCGATGGTCTGGCCGCCGAAACTGATCGTGCCGCTTTCCTGCGGGTTGTCGCCGAAAATGGCATCGACGATCTGTGAAGAGAGCGACGAGAGCAATCGCGACTGGAGCTGCCGCGCGAAGATATCGGCTTGCGACGACGAGCTTGTCGCGCGCGGGTCGCGATAGTCATTCTGCGCAGTTGCCGTTCCGAGGATATGGTTCGAGTTAAACGGATTGCCGCCAAAGGTCGGGCTGATCGGTTCATGGACCAGATCCTGCGCCGAGGCCATCGGCACAACAAACGAGGCTGCCGCAACCGCAGCAAAATATCGGACGTAGCGAGTCACATGCCCCCCCAGGCAGAATGCTTCAATGCCTCCCCGACCCGAGCGGGCAGGGGATTCGCGACCCGGGTGGAATTAATATTCAGTTAAGTTGGAATGGAAACCCCGCGAATCGGAAAAAATGAACTGTCTCAAAATAATACGAGTTTCCCACATTTTCCGAATAATATTACCTCAGTGACAGATATGCGGCAAAAATGTTGCACTTAAGTTTCGTATCGATACTGATTAATATATGATATGTTCGCGAGCGATTTATCGAATCGATGAACGATTTAATTTTATTTTAGCGCGCATGCGGAAATATCAAGAATGATTACATTTTTTTATTGCTGCCTGCGATTTCGACCCAGGCGCCGTATATGCAAAAAAGCTGAGGGCATTTCGGAATTTGCCGGCGCATCGTCACGTCGCAACCCCATATAATTTTTGGATTGACTTGAAATCTTCAACGGGTGCTGGCCGCGCGAATGAAGGCATAAGTCTTCGCCTGTTCCTAAGGATCAGGTGTATGTCTCCGAAGTCAAAGCTGGCGGGGAGGTGGATAAGGGGCCGCGATCAGCCGTGTCGGCACCAAAAGCTGTCCGTCCGCAACCGGCCATCAGCGGAGGTAGCGGCGAACCTGATCGGAGAGCTCGGCGACGTAGAAGCCGCTGCGGCATACGAACCAGATGTGGCCGGTTTCGGGTACGAAGCTATTGATCGACATGCAGCTGTCGGTCTTGCTGGCGAGCGGACCGGGAGGTGAGGGCGCGTCGATGGCGCCGGGATGGAAATAAGCGACCTCCCGCGGATGGGTCGGGTCTCGAAGGTCGACGATGCGGACGCCCGAGCCCATGAAACTGAACATGCCGATCGCGACATCACCCCAAGCGTCATCGACAACGGCGTTATAGTGGAGGCCGTAAGCGCCTGCGGCATTCGCTTTGGCCCACGCGGGATCTTCGAGGCAGCGGTCGTTGGATTCCAGTCGGAACTCGCCGACCATGCGCAGCGCCTTCTCGTCGGTCATGTCGAAAATGCGCGGGAAGGCGGTGCAGCGCAGTTCGTTGGCGGCGACCAGATATTGCCGGCCTCGAATGCGTAGAAGAGGCGCGTGGTGGTCGCCCTGGCCGCGAACGTCGCTGGTTCCCACGAACCGGATCGTCGGCCACTGCGCGTCGGGTTTGCCGATCTGGCCGATGTCCCAGATGCTTGGCGCGGAATCGCCCTTTCGTGCCTCGATCATCGGGACGCTGCCTGCGCAAATCAGCCGCGTCTGCGCATCGTTGATCCACATGTCGTGACAGCGCTGGGCCTTTCCGCCCGGCAACACGAGCGGGAACTCGCCCATATAGACGGGTTTGGATGGGTCGCTGATATCGAGGACCATGAGGCCGTCGGTGCCATATTCGCGGCTCGCATAGACCCGGGTTCCGTCGGGTGAGATCTTCGGGACATGGATGTTGGCAGGCCAGTAGAATGTTGTGAGCAGCTTGGGCTGGGTGCAGTCGCTAATGTCATAGATGTCGAGGGGAGCAGGACCGGGAGGCTTCAGCCCGCCGCTATAGTCGCCCGCGACAAGCAGGTGGCGCGTCCCGACATCTATGACATCCATTGTCTCCGAGCCGCCGATGGCGCCCGGAGTGTCGAGCAGTCCGACGGCTTTTGGCGCTTTGGGATCGCTCGCGTCGATTACAGCGATGCCCTTACGTTGGCCCGAGCCGTGGACGTAGGCACATTGGCGCGAACGCTTGAGCATGAAATTTTCGCCGCGTCCCCACGGGTCGAGTTTGCCCACGATGCGCATCCCGCAGACATAAGGCTTGGCCGTCCGCCCCGCTTCGAGATCGGCTAGCGGGGTTTCGCCCTGCATGCCGGGCTCGGGATTGTCGCCGGGACCGCAAAGGGCGGTGGCGCGGCTGGGCGCTTCTGCGAATGCCGGAACGGAGGGGAGGGCTAAGGGGGCTGCGAGCAAGCCGAACGCCGCCGCTCCGGCGAAAAGCCGGGCGGTGCCGCTCATTTTCCGCCCTTGGCTGCGGCGGCTTCCTGCTTCTTCAGTTCCTTGACAAAATCGAACGCACGCGCCGCGACGAGGCAGCGATAACCCTGCGGGTCGACGAAGGGGTTGCTGCCGGGGTCTGCGAGCATCGCTTCATATTTGTCGACATTGTTGTGCTGCCAGGGGTGCCCGCCGAACCAGACGTCGGGTTTCAGCGAGAGCAGCTTTTCCCATCCCTCGACCTGATCCTTCACGATGCCGGGATAACCTTCGGGAACGAGCTTTTCGGCGGCCTGCTGGCTGCCCATCAAAAGCACGTCGTACGTCTTGCCATTCTCGGTCGTCTTCCATTCGAACGACGAGGCGCCGGGCGTATGGCCCGCGGTCTTCCAGACGAGCACCGTGACGTCGCCGAGGGTCACCTTGTCGCCATCGTGGAGGATCTGGTCGACTTTCACCGGCGGCATGCCGCGGCCGATAGCTTCGACGCCGGGAGCGCCCTTTTCGACCGTCTCGGCGTCGCCGTCCATGATCATCAACTTCGCGCCCGGCACGCGTGCCTTCATCCAGGCGCTGCCGCCCTGATGATCGAGATGGGCATGGCTGCCGAGTATGATCTTGATATCGGCGAGCTTGAAGCCGAGCTTCTCGATCGATTCCGCGACCCAAGGCGCGGTTTCGTCAAAGGTGGTGTCGATCAGGATCAGGCCGTCGCTCGTTTTGATCAGATAGGCGGTCACGGCCGAGATCCCGACCGAATAGGTGTTGCCCACTACTTTGAACGCCGGGAATTTCCGGTGGTCCCAACCGGTCGTCGTGCGCGTTGCGTCCATCAACGCGATCGCCGGGCGGCCGCAGGCGACTTCAGCCGGATCGATATGCAGCAGCGGCGAGTCGGGCGCGATCGTCGCGGGGGCAGGCGATTGGGGCGCAGCTTCGACCATGGGCACGACGGTCATTGCCAACAGCGCAACGGCGAGACGCGCGCGCCTGCTCAGGGTAGCGGACATATCTTTCTCCCAAAAAGTTCGTATTGCGAATTAATATTCATTATTTGCGGAGATTGATATCCAGCCTCGGCGCGATGTCAAGATTGGCGGCGCACACCCCCGACTCGCGCCGCAATCTCTTCGCATATCTCGCTCGCGCCCCGCCGGCGACCAGTGGCCCCGCACGCGCGCGCCGCAGAAAAAGCACGCGATTTCCGGGGGACGGCGAAATTGCGTTCGGGGAGTTTACAGGTCCGAAAAATTCCCTATGCTCAGAAATGCGAATATAAGTTCGCTATCCGAATAATGCAATCTTCGCTCTCGGATGGCAGGATGGCCCGGTGATCGGGCACGCTTTGGGAACCCGAACGGGAGGGATGAATGAAAAAGGCTCTGTTCACATCGAAGGTCAGGCTCGCATGCAGCGCCGCCGGCCTGTTGCTCGTCATGGCGCCCGCCGCCGCGCAGGAAGCGCCGCCGGCCGAAGACGAGGCGGGCGTTACTGACGCGGCCCCCGTTGACGATGCGTCGATCATCGTGACCGGCACGCGCGTCAATCGTGAGGGTTATCTCGCCCCGACCCCGGTGACCGCCATCGGCCGCGACACGATCGAGGCGCAGGCCGCGACGACCATCGCCGACGTCCTCTACGACATTCCCTCGGTGCGCCCGTCGCCCAATTTCCCGGCGACCTCGCAGGCAAGCGGCAACTATGTGAACCTCCGCGGCCTTGGCGCGACACGCACGCTTACGCTCGTCGACGGGCGCCGGTTCGTGCCGTCGAACGGCGCGGAAAACAGCGGCGGCAGCTCGGTCGATATCAACCTGATCCCCGAGGCACTTGTCGAACGTCTCGATGTCGTGAGCGGCGGCGCTTCGGCGGCCTGGGGTTCGGATGCCGTCGGCGGCGTCGTCAACATCGTTCTGAAGCGCAAGCTCGAGGGCATCCAGGGCAAGATACAGTACGGCGTTTCGGACTATGGCGATGCGCAGGAAATCAGCCTTAGCCTCGCGGCCGGTACCTCGTTCGCCGATGGGCGCGGCCAGCTCATGCTCGCGGGCGAATACAGCAAGTCGTGGGATGTTCCGACGACGAACGACCGCCCCTATGGCAAGGATCAGTGCGGCTGGTTCCCCGGCACGGTGAACGGGACATTCTATCTCGGGCTCCAGACCTGCGGCCTGACGCATAACAGTTATACGCAGGGGGGCGTGCTCGTTGCCGCCGACGGCAACCCGCTCGCGTCCACCGATCCCTTCTACGGACGCCAGTTCCTCAACTCGACCAGTTCGGCGCCGTTCGATTATGGGCAGGTCGGACCGATCAATCGCAGCGTTTCGATCGGCGGCGACGGCGAATGGCGCGGCGTTCGCAACCTTCAGGCGCCGCTCGAACGCAAGATCCTGTTCGGCCGCGCGCTGTATGAATTCTCGCCGAGCCTGACGGGCTTCATCGAAGCATCCTATGGCGAATCGGGTACCGAGACCGATCTGTTCGTCAACGCGATCCCGTCGTCGACCGATTATCCAATCGCGATCCGCAACGGCAATCCATATATCCCCGCCGACATTCAGGCGATCATGGACGCCAATGGCACCGACACCATCTATCTGTCGAAGATCGCGCCCGAACTCGGTTCGGCTACGTCGGACTCGAACAACCGCGTCTTCCGCGTCGCGACCGGGCTTGAAGGGCAGATGGGTAAGGGCTGGTCGTGGAAGGCCTATGGCACCTTCGGGCGCGACTGGTACGACACGATCCTCGGCAACAATATCGTCGTCTCCAACCTTGCCGCCGCAACCGATGTCGTCATCAACCCGCTGACCGGGCAGCCCGATTGCCGCATCAATGTCGAGGGTCCGGCGGCGCCCGGCGAGGCTGCCTACGGCGCTGCATCCTTCTGCGTCCCCGCCAATCCGTTCGGTCCGGGGTCGCTCGCATCGGCGAAGGACTATATCGTCGACGACCTCTATCAGTCGTCGGTCTATACGCAGGTCGCCGCCGGCGCCTCGATCAACGGCGAACCCTTCTCGACATGGGCGGGCCCCGTGTCCTTCGCGGCCGGCGTCGACTATCGCTATGAAAAGGTGACGCAAGACGTCAGCTTCTATGCCGACTTCCTCAATCCGCCGCTCTTCGCCTCGGGCGGCTTCCAGCAATCGAACCCGAAGAGCTTCGCGGGCGACTATACTGTTATCGAGGGCTTCAGCGAAGTCGTGGTGCCGCTGCTTGCCGACGTAAAGGGCGCGGAAGCGCTCGATCTCAACGGCGCGATCCGCGTGACCGATTACAGCACGAGCGGGACCGTGGTGACGTGGAAGGTCGGCACGACGTACGAGCCGGTTCCGGGCTTCCGCTTCCGCGCAGCCTATTCGAAAGATATCCGCGCGCCTTCGCTCTTCGAATCCTATGGCGCGAACACGACTTATTCGTCGGTCATCACGCGCGGACCCGGCGGCGTGGAGACGGGGTCGGCGAACGCGGTTTCGCCCGGACGCAACAATCTCGATCTCAGCCCGGAGCGCGCCTACAGCACCACCGTCGGGATCACGATGGAGGACCTGCTTGCCCGCGGTCTGACCCTGTCGATCGACGGATATCGCATCAAACTCAAGGACGTCATCGGCAAGCTGGGCGCGCAGGGGATCATCGACGGCTGCTTCGGCGGCGGCACCGCGGCGGGACGCGAACCCAACCAGGGGCTTTGCGATCTGATCAACGCCGACCAGACGGTGATTATCGATCCGTTCCTGAACCTCGGTTCGATCGAGACGCAGGGGATCGAATTCGACCTCGGCTATCGCTTCGGCGCCGACGCGCTGTTCGCCGGGTCAACGGGCCAGTTCTCGGTCCGCCTCCTCGCCAACTATGTCGATAAGTATAAGGAGAACAGCTCGGGCCTCAATCCGCGCGATCTTGCCGGGGACCTCTCGGGCATCCCGCATTGGCGCTGGAATGCGACGCTCGCCTATAATGACGAAAAACTCGGGGTGAGCCTGCGCGGCAACTTCATCGACAGCATGTATCGGTACAAGTTCGCAGCCGCGAACACCTATCTCGACGAGAAAATTCCGGCCTATTTCTACCTCGACGCGAACATCCGGTACAATATCGTATCGGGCGACAAGGCGAAGGTGCAGCTCTTCGCCAACGTCGACAATATCCTCAACACCAAGCCGCCCTTCTCGCCGGGGACCGGGGCGACCGGCTGGTTCGGCCTTCCGGGGAAGTTCGCCCAGTACAGCTCCTACACCAACGGAACCTACTACGACGTCCTCGGGCGCACGTACAAGGTCGGCGCGCGCTTCTCCTTCTGACGATGGCGCACGGTCTTTCATCCTGGCGGGTAGAGGCAGCCGAGCGATCGGCAGCAGGCCCCCGTCCGCTCCGGCTTCGGTCGGCTGCGCGAAAGGCGCCCGGCACCGCCGGCCGCCCGTCGGGATGGACCCCCGCGGCACCCGCTGTTTTTGAGCGCGCCGCGCTGATAGGAACCCTCCGCATGAATAGATCGAGCGGGAGTATCCTGATGAGCGAAGAAAAGAATGAGAAGAATACCGTCAAGTCGGTGGTCAAGGCTTTCGCCGTCCTGAAAGCCTTTGGCCCGGATAGCGAGGAACTTGTCATCGCCGAGGTGGCGCGCGCGGCGGGGACGGACAACGCAACCGCCTTTCGCATGCTCAATACCCTCGTGTCGCTGGGCTATGTCGAACGCGTCGGCGAGAGCAAGCGCTTCCGATTGACGCTGAAATGCCTCGATCTCGGCTTCAACGCGATCGCGCGCTCGGACATCCGCAGCCTTGGACGGCCGCTCCTCCGCTCGCTGGTCGACGACCATATCGAGGCGGCGTCGATCGGCGTCCTCGACGCCTATGAGGTCGTCTATATCGAACGCATCCAGGCCGGGTTGCAACGCCTTGCCGTCGACGTGCGGGTGGGCAACCGTGTTCCTGCTTTTTCCTCCGCGCTCGGCCGCGCGATCCTCGCGCACTTGCCGGTCGCGACCGAGCGTGAAATCCTCGAATCCAACCCGCCGAAGCAGCTCACCGAATATACGATGGTCGATATCGACCGGCTGCTCGACGAGATTGCGAAGGTACGCGAGGACGGCTTTGCCGTGTCCGATCAGGAAACCGTGACGGGCCTTCGCGTTCTGGCCGCCCCGATCACCGACATGGATGGCGTTCCGCTTGCCGCGCTCAGCGTCGCGGCGCCGGCCTTTGGTCATACTCTCGAAGATTTTGTCAGTCGGGCACGCGACATCACCTGTGAAGCCGCGCGCCAGCTCTCGTTCGCCGTCCGCGCCGCCGGCGGCACAGCGGCTCAATCCATAGCACCATAGCAACAATTGGAGACTTTTACCGGTGACTTCCGCTATCGATTTCAAGGGGCTGATCCCCGCCATCGCCGTCCCGTTCAACGAGGACTTCAGCATTGACGAAGGCGGCCTGACACGGCTCGCGCGCTGGCTATCCGAACAGCGCCACATCAAGGCGATCATGACGAATGGTCACACCGGAGAAGTCTTTTCGCTAACC
>JAFAED010000090.1 GCA_023424275.1 Pseudomonadota bacterium
GCGAAAGGACGTTCCATGCGAACAATCATGCTTGCTGCCGCCTCCGCCATGCTCTTGGCGGCCTGTTCCGACGCCAATGAGGCCGCAGAAGACCGGCTCGAAAAATCTGCAGAGACGAGCGCTAAGATGGCCGGCCCCGTGCCGGCTGCGTTCGGTCTCACCGAAGCACAGCTGCTCAACGCCGACATCGTCGGTCCCGGCGGCAAGGAAGTGGGCGATGTCGCCAAGGTGCTTCGCGGCGCCGACGGCAAGGTCGATCGCCTGCTCGTCGAGGTCGAGGGGAGCAATCCCGACCGCTATGTCGAGCTGCCGATCCTCGGGCTTCGTACCGTCGTAAGCGGCGACGACACCGATCTTGCGACATCGTCGACGCAGGCGGACCTCATGGCGATGCCCGAGGTGCCTTTACCAAAGCCCTAAGGGCCGAAAGGACCGATGCGCCGCCCCCTATGCTATAGCTGTCGCATCTTGCCCCGCGCGCCGTAACGCCTGGCGCCACTCGCGTTGAGCCAGCTCGCTATTCGGGCTGACTGGTCCAGCCGTGAGCGACGCCGCCTTCGCCTCGTCCGTTCGTCCGCGGTGGAAAGCGTTAGTCCTTCGTGTTTTGAAGGTCGGCCAGAATAGCCCGGGCGTCCGCGAGCGGTTCCAAGCACGCACGATTTCGACCCTGCTGCTGAGGCGCGAACACCTCGCTCAGCTTCCTAAACGACGCTGCGACACTTTATGTGACCGATCGGGGTCAGGCGGCTTTCAACTCCGCTTCAAGATAAGCGGACGTGGCGGCATCACAATGCCGTGGCCCCTCGTCTCGTAGCACGGCATGATCGGTACACTGCGCTAGATCAATCTCGAAGCTTTCTTCCGATCCCTTTCGACAGCATCTGGCCGCACCGGCATTTTTTGCACGGGATGTCACAGCAGCGGGATCCCGCTCGTCAGGCATGTTGACGCCGATATTGGCTGAGGAAGAAAGGAAAATCAGATGATGCGGTTGAATTGGTCCGAAATTGCTCCCGCCGGAGCGAAAGCGCTGTACGGAGTGCATCACTATGTCACCAACAGCACGGCCCTCCCTGAAGAACTGATTCATCTCATCTTCCTCCGGGTCTCCCAGATCAACGGATGCGCTCACTGTATCGATCTGCATACCCGGGACCTTCTCAAGACCATGCCGATCGACAAGGTCGCGCTGCTTCCAGTGTGGGACGAAGTCCCGCATCTCTTCCCCGACCAATATCGCGCAGCGCTGGCCTGGGCGGAGGAAGTCACGCGCGTCAGCGAGACCCACGCTTCCGACGAGGCCTATGCAGCAGCGGCCGAGGCATTCCAGCCGAAAGATCTCGTGGACCTGACGATCGCGATTGCGGCGATGAACGCCTTCAACAGGCTCGGCGCACCATTCCGTCTTCCGGTTGCGGCCAAGCCCTGAGGCGTGAGAGCTGCTCCTTTTTGGCGTCGCGGTACAATATCAGATGTGCCCGCGACGCTAATCGCGCCATGCGACCCAGGAGGGCTCTTCCTTTCAGGAAACACGGCTCTTCATCCTACGCCCGTCCGATTTCGATCGGGCGGGCGTTCTTTTTCGGAGAATCGGCCTTAGTGGCCGCTTGCGGACGGTCCGCTCTTATCCGGCTTTACGTAGAAAGCGGACAGTGGCGTGCACGGCACGAAGAATATCAGGCGGTGCGTGGCGGGACGCACCGCCTGAAGAGTCAGAGCGTAAACCCGCCATCGATCGTGACGCTGGCACCGGTCATATATCCGGCTTCGTCGGTGACAATGTAGGCCACAAGGCCTGCAATTTCTTCAGGCTGAGCAACCCGCTTTAGCGGACTCATCGACGACAAAGTGTCGATCCCGCCGGCATTGATGTCGGTGTCGGTCGGGCCCGGTTGGACATTGTTCACGGTAATACCGCGCGGAGCGAGATCGAGTGCGATCCCCTTCACCATCGCCGCCACCGCGGCCTTCGTCATCTGATACACGCTCGCGCCCGGAGAGCCGGTGCGGATGGCGACGTTGCTTCCGATGGTGACGACCCGTCCGCCGTCCTTCATCTGGCTGGCTGCCGCCTGGATCGACAGGAATACGCCTCCCACATTGATCCGGAGCATTTCGTCGAGGTCGGCCTCGGTCACCGCGTCGATCGTTGCGATTTTGAAAATCCCGGCATTGACGATGACCGCGTCGAGCTTCCCGAAACTGTCGACGGCAGTCGATACCGCCGCGCGGATATCCTCGGCCTTGCCGCTGTCTGCACGGATCGCCTTCGCCCGCCCGCCGCGTGCCACGACGCCTTCCTCGATGGCGCGCGCGGCGGCTTCGCTCGAAACATAGGTAAACGCCACTGCGTAGCCATCGCGCGCAAGGCGGTCGACGATCGCTGCGCCGATCCCGCGCGAACCGCCGAACACCAAGGCCGTCTTTCCATTATTGTCTGTCATCGCACATTCCTTTCTTGAACAATCATTCCATAAATAGGCAAAAAATTTTCCGGATCACTCGGCATAACGGGTGAACACCCAGTCGCGGTCGCGCACCTTGGCATCGTGACAGGCGAAGCAGGTCCGGTGCTGCGCTTCATCGACCGGCTGCCCGCCGATGAACCGGCCGAACCCCCAGCCTCCGGTGGTTGCAAAGCGCTTGCTGTCCTTCACCATGATCTGCACCGTCGTCGCGTCGCCGGGCACGGTCGCGGACTCGAACTCGGCCGAGGGCGTGCGTTTCCATGCGAGCTTCACTAGGGTCGACCCGTCCGGAAAGGGCCGGACACCGCGCCGGAACGCATCGACCGCAACGCGATTGCCCAGCACCACCCGCAACTCGTCGAACGGTGCGTCCTCCAGCGCCGGGGCGATCAGCTCCCAGCCGCGATACCCTTCGGGTATCGCGATGCCATAGATCGGCGACACCGCTGCGCGATCCGGCGCAGGGGTGGAAAGCGCCGCCGACGATATCGCGACCGCCGCCAGCGCGGCCGCGACGCCGAACAGCGTGGAACCGGCGCGCGTCATCGTCCGGCCATCCGGTCGGCGTCGGCGATGGCGCTCGCGAAATCCTGCGGCGCCTCCTGCGGCAGATTATGCCCGATGCCGCCCACGCTCGTCCGGTGCTCATAGGGGCCGGTGAATTTGGCCCGATAATCCTGCGGCAACGGATGCGGCGCGCCGTTGTCGTCGCCCTCGAGCGTGATCGTCGGTACCGCGATCGCCGGGAAGGTCGCAAGCTTCGCTTCGATCGCGTCATAGCGCGCCTCACCCTCGGCAAGCCCCAGCCGCCAGCGATAATTATGGATGCTGATCGCGACATGGTCGGGATTGTCGAGCGCCGCCGCCGATCGCGCGAACACCGCCTCGTCGAATGCCCAGCTTGGCGACGCCGTTTTCCATATCAGGCGCGCGAAATCATGCGTGTTGGACGCATAGCCTTGCCGACCACGTTCGGTCGCGAAATAATATTGATACCACCAACGCCGTTCGGCTTCGGGCGACAGCGGTTTGACGTTCGCGGCCTGGCTGCCGATCAGATAGCCGCTGATCGAAACGAGCGCGCGGACGCGTTCGGGGTGGAGCGCGGCGAGGATGCATGCGGTGCGCGCACCCCAGTCGCAGCCGCCGACGATCGCCCGGTCGCCCCCCAACGCGTCGAGAAAGTCGAGCGCATCCATCGCGAGCGCGGCCTGCTGTCCGTTGCGCGGCGTCGCGTCGGACAGGAAGCGCGTCGCGCCATAGCCGCGCAGATAGGGCACAAGAACACGATACCCCTGCGCCCCCAGCAACTCGGCCGCATCGGCATAGGTGTGAATGTCATAGGGCCAGCCATGAACGAGCAGCACCGGCGTGCCGTTCGCCGGCCCGACCTCGGCATAGGCGATGTCGAGCAGGCCGGTGCGGACATGTTTGAGCGCGCCGAATTCGGCAGGCGTCGCCGCGGCCGCGCGCGGCGACGCTGCCAGCATCATCGTCGCGGCCGACCCGGCCAGCGCCTGTGCCATGAAGCCGCGTCGATCGGTGTTTTGAAACAGTGTCATCTTATCGTCTCCCGGGTGGCGTCAAGGGATGAGCAGCAGCTTGCCGGTGCTCCGGCGGCTTTCCATGTCGGCATGCGCGCGCGTCGCATCGGCAAGCGGATAGACACCGCCTATTTCGACCCGCAGCTTCCCTTCCATAATCCATTGGAATAATTGCGCCGTGCGTTCGCGCAGCAAAGCGGGCGTCGGGATGTGGTCCGAAAAGACCGCGTACCCCAGCTTGATACTCTTCGGCAGGCTCATGATATCGATCGGTCCCGGGCCGCCGAGCACCGGCCCGAACCAGCAGAAGGTGCCCGATCGCCGGAGCGAAGCGAGCGAGTCCGCGAAGGTCGCCGGGCCCGAACCATCGAACACGACATTCACCCCCTCGCCGCCGGTCAGTTCAAGGACGCGATCCGCGAAACTCCCCTCGGCATCGACGATGACATGGTCGGCACCGGCGCTGCGCGCGGCTTCGACTTTCGCCGCGCTCGACACGCGCCCGATCACCGTGCCGCCGCGCAGCTTGACGATCTGTGTGAGCAGCATGCCGAGGCCACCGGCGGCGGCATGGACGAGCGCGATGTCGCCGGGCTGCACGGGGTAGAAGTCGGTCGCGAAATGGCTGGCGGTCAGCCCCTGCATCATGATCGCCGCCGCGGTGCGGTCGTCGATCGCGTCGGGAATGCGAACCAGCGCGCCCTCAGGCACCTCGACCTGTTCGGCATAGCTTCCGGGCGCATAGACCCAGGCGACGCGGTCGCCGATCGAAAAGCCGACAACCCCCTCGCCCAGTGCCACCACGCGTCCCGCGCCTTCGACCCCGATCACCTTGGGGTTCGGGAGATCGGTCCACGCCATGCCCCGGCGTATCCCGATATCCATGAAATTGACGCCTGCGGCGGCGATCTCGACGACCACCTTGCCCGGGCCCGGCACAGGTCCGGGAACGTCTATCAGGTCGAGCCCGCCGTCGGGCGATGTCATTGCAATTGCTTTCATCTCATTTCCTTATTGAATGATCGTTCCATAATTGGTCAAAAAAAGGGGTCAGCGAAGCGCTCGAAGCGTCAATTCTCCGAGGCTCGCCAGATGCCCGGCACTCGCTCCGCCGCGCGCAGCAATCCTGATCCCGGCGAAGCTCGCTACGAACCAGGTGGCGACCGTATCGGGATCGAGATCGGCGGCGATGTCGCCATCGGCCTGCGCCGCCTCGACCTGCGCGACGATCGCGGTACGGAGCGCGCGATCGGCGGCCGCGCGGATTTCATTGAGTACCGGCCAGGATGTCCCGAGTTCGGCGATCGAATTCACGCCGAGACATGGTTGACCTGCTTCCCGAACCACCCGGTCGACCATGGCACGAATGCCGTCGATTGCCCGTTCGCCGGTCCGGAGAACGGCTCGGTGCGCTTGCGTCTCGCCTAGCGCGTAGCGCCGCACCGCGGCGCTGTAGAGTCCCGCCTTGTCACCGAAACTGTTATAGAGGCTCTGCCGCCCGATCCCCATGGCATCGACCAGCATCTGCGCCGACGTGCCTTCATAGCCGTGCTCGCGGAATACGCCGATAGCTGCGTCAAGCGCCACATCATCGTCAAAGGTCTTCGGTCTAGCCATGTCGCTTACATAGGCATTATAGAACGATTGTTCAATAACAATCTTGCATGTGCGATTTTCGTTGTTCAGATCGTGCCCGTGCCCTTGTGGCCGAGAGGAGACTGTCCGATACCGGGTGCAGGCCCAGAAAAGCGGCCATTGCGATGGCGCTAAATAGGCAGCGAGGCTCTTAAAGGAGCTTTGCGGATCGGGCGGACGGAGACTGTCCGCTTCGGAATGACGGTGAGGGCAAGCAGCCGCCCCGCTTGTTGCACAAGGCCGGAATTTAGGTTTAGACATGTAACCGGGTCGCACTGCAAAACGGGACACAACTGCATGTGGCGCTTGCCCTCTTCCCTAATCCTTTTCTTCACGGCGATGACCGCCTCCGCGCAACCCTGCTTTGATCAAATGGGTCGGACCGCCGGGAATTGTCCGATCCGCCCAACCAATTTCACAGCCCTGCAGCGCGACGGCGAGCCGCTCATGCTCGACGAGAAAGGCGCCGTTGTTATCAAAGCAATCGTCACTAAGGAAAGAAAGAAGGGTGCGGGCACCAATATCGGGATTGCCGGTGTCGACGGGCGCGAGATCGTATCGCCGCGCTTCGACAGGGTCTATGCCGTGTCGCGCAATCTGGCCGTCGGCGAAATGCGCACCGATCCCAAGGGCGGTAAGGCTTCGACCCGCGCCTTCCTTATCGACCTTCAATCCGGCGAGTTTCGTCCCACGCCGTGGCTCCACATCCTGCCGACGGAATCCTATGAGGCGGACGGGCCGCCCTATTTGCTTGGCGTGCTCCCCGGCCCGGACACACGCCCCTATTCCGTTGCCATCCTTTCCGCTACCGGCGCCGACACCGGGCTGCGAGCCGACGGCATCGACCCCTATCTCATGACGGAGCGGATCTCGACCATTTCCTACAATTTCCTGAAGGTGAAAGGCGACATCATTGATGCGAGCGGCGCGGACCCGTTCGCCGGTCGCAAGATGCACGATCTCGGCAGCAATTACGGCTTTTTCGTCGAAAAAGGCCCGCCTCCTTCCGAGGTTAAGGGGCCGGGGGTCGGGCCGCTTCTGATCCCCCTCTCCAACAGCGGCGAACCGCAGGCCCTTCCTGCCGACGTGATCGGTATGGTGAAAGGCAGCGTCTGGATGTGGACGATCCGCCGGACGCCTAAAGGCCCACGATTTTACCAGCATGAATGGGGCCGCCCCATGCTGGGAGCAGCTCCTGTCGGTGAAGGATATCTCGATCTCTATATCGACGAAGTGGTCGCGGTCCGTACCTCCAAAGGCTGGATCGATCCCTTTATCCGCGAGATTTATCCGACGGCTGAAGGCGTGGTCACGGCCCGCAAGGCGGAGTTGAAGGCCTTCGCTGCGGCGGTCCTTGCCGAGGACAGAACGAATAATCCGCAATATTATCCCAAATCGGCGGCCGAAATCGCAGCAGAAAAGGCGGCAGGAGAGGCTGCGCGGCAAGCCTATCTGGAGGGGCTCCGCGGCCGGATGCGCGACGCCAAGGCGGGCAAGATCGGAGGCATCCAGCTTTCCCTCCTGCAGCGCGAAGTCGCCTCGGCGCAGCTCGAGGGCGAGTATCAAACCATGGGAATGCCGCTTAATGAGGAGTTGAAGCGCGAAATCTGCTGGCAGCGCCAGTCCACCATCTGCAACCGCTCTGCATCCCCGTCCGGCTCCTCATCGTCGGGTTTCGTCTCGACATGGGAGAAAGCTTTCGAAAACTCTCGCGCGCTCAGCCAGCGCCAATATCAGGAGAATTGTGCCGCGGCGTCCAAGGGCGCCAGTCGCATCTGCCGCACTTATTAGAAGACGCGCGGCAATAGCTGTTGCTGCTCGCGGTCGGGGGCGTACCTTTTTGCGGCGCGCTCTGGCCGATTTCGGACTTGCAGCTTTCAGGCGGCGAGCGTGGAGAAGCGGACGTTCGAAACCGGTGGGGGGAGGTTGGCACCTCACACTGATTGCGGATATCGAACTGTGCCCTATGCTACATCGATGGGCGAGAGAATATCCCGCAATAGACTAACAGTTGAAGGACGGTGGGGCTTCGTTGCTGCCACGGCCGTTGGCGTTCCTTTATTCATATTTCTCTTGATAATGGACATATTCGGGGATTGTGCGCCCAATGCCGCATGCGAACATGGCTTCCTGACGCAAATCCTCGTTCCTTCTGTAGTGATTGCAGTTGGCATCGCCTTACTCGTGCGGTGGGCAGCTAAGATGGTTCGG
>JAFAED010000102.1 GCA_023424275.1 Pseudomonadota bacterium
GCCGAAACCACAACGGCCTGCGCGCCTTCGGCCGCCGCCTTGGCAAAGACCTTTTCGGAGAAAGCGTTGCCATTCGCGGCGCTGCCCTCGTCGACGTTACAGACGTACAGGACGGGCTTCGAGGTCAGCAGCTGCGCGGTGCGCAGCACACGGGCTTCCTCGTCGTCCTTGGGTTCGACGAGCCGTGCGGGCTTGCCTTCGCGGAGCAGGTCGAGCGCCTGTCCCAGCACCGATGCGGCGATCTTTGCTTCCTTGTCGCCCTGCGCGGCCTTTTTGGCGAAGGCAGGGACGCGCTTTTCGAGGCTTTCGAGGTCGGCGAGCAGCAGTTCGGTTTCGACCGTCTCGGCGTCGGCGACCGGATCGACCTTGTTTTCGACATGCTGGATGTCGTCATCTTCGAAGCAGCGCAGCACATGGACGATCGCATCGACTTCGCGAATATTGCCGAGGAACTGGTTGCCGAGTCCTTCGCCCTTCGACGCGCCGCGCACGAGGCCGGCGATGTCGACGAAGGCGAGCTGGGTCGCGATGATCTTCTTGCTGCTCGCGATGGCGGCGAGCTTTTCGAGCCGCGCGTCGGGCACCGCGACGTTGCCGATATTCGGCTCGATCGTGCAGAAAGGATAGTTTGCCGCCTGTGCCGCCGCGGTTTCGGTCAGCGCGTTGAACAGGGTGGACTTGCCGACGTTGGGCAGGCCGACGATCCCGCATTTGAAACCCATAAAAACTCCGTGAGATTCGGCGCGCGATGAAGCGCGGCGCGACTGTTGCAGCGCCCCTAGCGCCAAGTCGCGTCCGATGCCAGTGTTTGCCGTTGCGCGCGGTTCAGACTTGCGGCTTTATCGCGCCGCTATGGCGTCCCGCTTCCTTCTCGCTGCCGCGCTCCTCCTGTCCCTGGGCGGGACTGCCGCGCTCGCCGCGCCCGACCGGTTCGAACAAGGTGTTTTCGCCGAACTCAACCGCTTTCGCAGCGACCCCGCCGCTTATGCCGAACTGTTGCGCGACTATCGCCCACGGTTCAAAGGCAAGGTTCTTGTCAGTGACGACGACAGCGAAATCGACATCATGACGCGCGAGGGCGTCGCGGCGGTCGACGAGGCGATCCGCGACCTGCGCCGCGAAGGGCCGCTCGGCGAATTGCAATGGAGCGATGCGCTGGCGCGCGCGGCCGCCGATCATGTCGCGGTCCAGTCGCGCTCGGGCGCCGTCGGCCACTATACCAGGGGGAGCGGCCCCGGCGAGCGGATGAAGGCGCGCGGCGGCGGCCCCTATGTCAACGAGGTCATCACCTATGGTCATCACACGCCTGCGGGCGTCGTCGACCAGTTGCTGATCGACGATGGCGTGCCCGACCGCGGGCATCGGCACAGCCTGCTTCGTCCGACGCACCGTTACGCGGGCGTCGCCTGCGGCCGTCATCCGGTGCACCGGACGATGTGCGTGACGCTGATGTCGCAGACGCGCGACGGCTCGCCGCCGCCGCCGCCGCAGCGAAAAGCGCCCTGACCCAAGGGCTTGTCAGCTGTATTGCCATAGCATAACAGTTGCTGGTCATAACAATGGGGAGAAGGCGATGCGCCGCCGCGCGAAACTGCTCTGGACCTTGCCGCTGCTGATGGCTGCGACGCCGGCTGCCGCCCGGCCGCTGCCCGATAAAGCTGCAATCGCGGGTACGGCGCAAAGGGCGATGACCGCGACCGGCGCGCGCGGACTTGCCATCGCGACGATCGACAAGGGCCAGGTCGTGTCGGTGCAGGCGTTCGGCGAACGCAATGCAAAGGGCGATCCGCTGACGCCCGATACGATCATGTACGGCGCCTCGCTGACCAAGGCGGTGTTCGCCTATACAGTGCTGCGGCTCGTCGACGAGGGGAAGGTCGACCTCGACAAGCCGATTGCGGCGATGCTCGCGAAGCCGCTGCCCGACTATGGCAACCTCGACGATTATGGAAATTGGGGCGACCTTGCCGGCGACGAGCGCTGGCGGACGATTACGCCGCGCATGGTGCTCAACCACAGCACCGGCTTCGCAAATTTCGCTTTCCTCGAGCCCGACGGCAAGCTGCGCATCCATTTCGATCCGGGGAGCCGCTACGGCTATTCGGGGGAGGGGATCAGCCTGCTCCAATTCGCGCTCGACGAAAATGGCCTCGACACTGCATCGCAGATCCAGCGGCTCGTTTTCGATCCGCTGAAAATGCCGGATTCCAGCCTGATCTGGCGGCCCAGTTTCGCAGCGAACCTTGCCGACGGATGGGAACTGGATGGCAAGGCCGTGCCGCACGACGAGCGCAGCCGCGTTCGTGCCGCAGGGTCGATGGACACGACGATCACCGATCTGGCCGAATTCGCCGCGGCGCTGGTGTCGGGGCAGGGGCTGTCCAAGGCCGCGCGCGCCGAACTGCTGCGGCCGGGGCTCCCGATCCGCTCGCGTGCGCAATTTCCGACGTTGCAGGACGCTGCGCCCGCTGCCGATCAGCCTAAAGGGATCGCGGCGAGCGTCGGCCTGATCACCTTCACCGGCCCGCAGGGGGCGGCCTTCTTTCGCGGCGGGCACAATGATTCGACGGGCAACACGCTAGTCTGCCTCGAAAGGGGCGAACGCTGCGTCTTGATCATGTCGAACGATGTGCGGGCAGAGGCTGCGTTTCCGATGATCGTTCGCGATATATTGGGCGAAACCGGCACACCCTGGCGCTGGATTTTCGGCGATATGAAATTCGTCTGAGGCAGCCGCCCGGGCCCATATGGGAACGGGCGGCGCGCAGTCAGTTGCCGACCGGCTGGCTGTCGGTCCGGCGCACCACGATCGTCGACGATCGCGGCTGTTCGCCCGCAACCGGCCAGTTGCCCGTCGGATGCTGGATGTTCACGAAAAAGGTCTTGAGATCGGGCGTATAGGCAAGGCCCGTGATCTCGCAGCCGAGCGGCCCGACGAGGAAGCGCTTCGACAATTTGCTGACCTGGTCGATGTGGAACATCGCATTATGGCCGAACACCTGGTCGATCGTGCGACCCGGTACGCCCGAATTGCCCGGGACGCTGTGGTCGGTCTGAACCCACATGCGGCCCTGCGGATCGATACGCAGGCCGTCGGGGCTCGAGAATTTGTCGCCGTTGATATTGCCGACAAGGTTGCTGCCACCGGCATCGAGCGACGGATCGCCAGCGGTCAGGAAGATTTCCCAGCTGAACTTGGTCGCCAGCGGCGAATCGCCTTCTTCACTGAACTTGATGATGTGCCCGTGCAGGTTGGTGACGCGCGGATTCGCCGGATCGGTGACGCGGCGACCGCTGTTGTTGGTCAGCGTGCAGAAGATCGCCTTGTTGTCGGGTGCGACGGTCAGCCATTCGGGACGGTCCATCACGGTGCCGCCAGCGACGCGCGCCGCCGACTGGGTGTTCAGCAACACGTCGGCCTGATTGTTGAAATTGACGATGGTCGGCGTCGGCGGGGTCGTGCTCTGGCTGACGTTGCCGGGGTCCGACGCGCCGGCGGTCAGGCCGTTCTGGCCGACGACCAGCGCGCGCCATTCGCCCGTGCCGTCGCCGTTGAAACGCGCGACATACAGCGTGCCATAATCGAGCAGGTCGGTATTCGCGGCGCGGCTCGTGCTATAAGCGCGATCGGGGACGAATTTATAGATGCAGCCCGGCGTGGTGTCGTCGCCCATATAGAATGCGACGCGGCGTTCGTTATTCGCCATATAGGCGACATTCTCATGGTTGAAGCGGCCCATCGCCGTACGCTTGGTTGCCGGGGCAAGTTCGCGCAGCGGATCGACTTCGACCACCCAGCCATAATCGCGCGTCGGCTGCGTCGGGTCGAGATAATTGTCCATCGTCTCTTCGCACGTGAGATAGGTATCCCACGGCGTCCGGCCGCTCGAGCAATTGTTGAGCATGCCCTTGATCGATCCCGACAGCAGACCCGCAGCGGGGCCGCCCGCGCGATAGCTGCTGTTGCCGGTGTAGCGCTTGTTATAGCTGGAACCGGCGCGAACCGCCCATTTGCCGTCGGTGCCGACCGCGATTTCGACCACGGCGATACCGACTGCGGACAAGGCGATCGCTTTCTGATCGGCGGTCGCGGTCGCGGCGCTATAGCCGCCGGCCATCAGGATGTTGAAATCGGGATATTCGAAGTTGATCGCGAGCAGGCCGCCCTTGTCGGGGTCGACACCCGGGATCCGGAAATATTCCATGCCGTCATGGTTGCCGCCGGCCCACTTCTCCGCAATCGCGGGCGTCGCCGGAAAACTGCCCGAATAGGGCGTGCCGGCTTCGACCGAATCGCCCGCCTTCAACAGCACGTCGACGGTGTAGCCTGTGGGCACCGTAACCTTGTCGTCCTGGTTTGCCGCAACGGCGGCGAAATTGATCGAGTAGCTCGGCGGCGGAGTCGGCGTGGGGGTCGGCGTGGGAGTCGGTGTCGGGGTCGGCAAAGTGACCGGATCTCCGTTCGATTCGTCGCATGCTGCCAGCGCCATCGCCGGCAGTACCGACAGGCCGAACAGGCCGCCACGCAGAAGCGAGCGGCGCGAGGGGTTTTCGGCAACGATGGCTTCGAGGCTGTCGGGCCCCGGCAGCGCGCCGGTTTCGCCGCGATATGGCGCGCGGGCTTCGTCGGTAAGATGTGACATGCAGTTCCCCTGTTTTCGGTTGGGCCCCGGACTGGATGTCCGGGTGAGGCGGCGCACCGATTGCAGAGGGAGGTGTCAGCGCGATGGCTTCACCAAGTCAGGAAAACAGGATTTCTGTGACGGTCTTGTTGCAGCTGGGCAGGAGCGGCGCTCGATGCCCGGCGGGTTCAGTTCTGAAGGCGTAGCGCGAGGTCGCTCTGGAATCGCACATCGTCGCCGTCGGCCAGCCACTTCGCTTCGGCCGCGATGGCGCCGAGCAGGTCGATCAGCGGTTCCATCTCGCTCTTGTGATAATTGCCGAGGACGTGGCCGGTCACGCGGTCCTTGTGCCCCGGATGGCCGATGCCGATACGCACGCGGCGGAAATCCTCACCGATATGCTGGATCATCGACCGGATGCCATTGTGGCCCGCCGCGCCGCCGCCGCGCTTTACCTTGATCTGCATCGGGGCAAGATCGAGTTCGTCGTAAAAGACGGTGACGTCTTCTGCTGTCAATTTGTAGAAATCGAGCGCAGCGCGCACGCTGCGGCCGCTTTCGTTCATGAAGGTGCCGGGTTTGAGCAGCAGGATACGCTGCGATCCGATGCGACCTTCCTGGACCCAGCCCTGAAATTTCTTCGCAGGCGCGGGGAAGCCATGGAGATCGGCGATGACGTCGGCCGCCATGAAGCCGACATTGTGACGGTGCATCGCATATTGAGGCCCGGGATTTCCGAGGCCGACCCAGAGCTGCATGAAAGTGCCTTTCCCGGGTCTGGTGGAAACGCCCCTCCCGTTTGGGGGAGGGGCGCTCCGAAATGCTTAGGCTTCGTCGCCGCCTTCGGCAGCTTCGCCTTCGTCCTTCGTCGTGTCGCCGTCGCTCGACTTGAGCGCCGACGGGGCAACGATGGTGGCGATGGTGAAGTCGCGATCGGTGATCGCGCTTGCGACGCCCTTGGGGAGGGTGACGTTGCTGATGTGGATCGAATCGCCGACATCAAAGCCGGTGACGTCGATCGCGATCTCGTCGGGGATCTTGTCCGCGTCGCAGACGAGTTCCAGTTCGTGACGAACGATGTTCAGCACGCCGCCGCGCTTCAGGCCCGGCGAGGCTTCTTCGTTCGCGAACACGACCGGAACTGCGACCTGAACCGTTGCATCCTTCGAGATGCGCAGGAAGTCGGCGTGGATCGGACGATCCTTGACCGGATGAAAAGCGACGTCCTTCGGCAGGGTCCGCACCTGCTTGCCACCGACTTCGATCATGACGACCGAGTTCATGAAGTGACCCGTCATCAACTGCTTCATCAGCAGCTTTTCCTCGACGTGGATCATCAGGGGTTCTTCCTTGCCGCCATAGACGACGGCGGGGACGCGGCCGTTGCGACGCAGGTCACGCGAGGCTCCCTTGCCT
>JAFAED010000111.1 GCA_023424275.1 Pseudomonadota bacterium
TGTTGACGATCAGGATCGGGTCGCCGCGAAGCTGCGGCAGCGCCTTGACCATCCCGCCACCCGTTTCGAGCAGCAAGTCGCGTTCGTCAGAGATTGCGATGCTGAAGCTGCGTTTCTGCGCCGCGAGATGCGCCTCGAGCGCATCGGCGAGATAATGGACATTGACGACAACATGCTCGACGCCCGCTGCCTCGATGCGGTCGAGGCTATGGTCGATCAGCGCCTTGCCCGCGACGCGGACCAACGGCTTCGGCCGCGTCGCGGTGAGGGGGCGCATGCGCTTGCCGATGCCAGCCGCCATCACCATCGCGCTTTCGATCTTCACGCTCACAACCAAATCTCCGCCCGTTTCTTGAGCGGCACATTGGCGTCGAACCATTGCCGGACGGGGACAAGCGCCGGATGCGCCAGGTCGCGTTCGAGCAGCCCCCACATGCGCGGCTGAAAGCTTTTGTAGTGCGGCTTGTTGTCGCGTTTCCACAGGCGGACGAAGACGCCCAGGATGCGCGTGTTGCGCTGCGCTGCGAGCGCCCAATAGGCGCTCTCGATATCCTGTCCGGTGGCGGTCTGATAGCGCGCGAGCATCGTCGCCTCGACCGCCGGACTCACATCGCGCCGCGCATCTTCGAGCACCGAGGCGAGGTCATAGGCAGGGTGTCCGACCAGCGCGTCCTGAAAGTCGAGCAGGCCATAATGCGCGATGCCGTCCTGCCCCTCGACCAGCATGATATTCTCGGCATGGAAATCGCGCAGCACCGTGACGCGCGGCAGGCCATCCTTCTCGACCGGCATCAAGGCCGCCTGCCACGCCGCACGGAACGCATCGCGGTCGACGTCGATGTCGAGTGCCGGGCAATACCAGTCGGTGAACAGCATCACCTCGTCGAGCCATTGGTCGAGCCCATGCACCGGAAGCCCGTCCATCGGCGGCCGCCCATGAAGATGCACGAGCAGGTCGGTAACGCCGGCATAATAATCGGCCTCGGCATGCGGCGTTTCGTCGATCGTTTCGCGCAGCCGCACATTGCCGAAATCCTCGATCAGCAACAGCCCCTGCTCCAGATCGCGCGCGAGGATCGTCGGGGCGTTGAGCCCCTGTTCGCACAGATATTCGGCGACCGCGATGAACGGCCGCGGATCCTCATGCGGCGGCGGCGCGTCCATCAGCACCGCCTGCCGGGCGCCGTCGACGACCCGGAAGTAGCGGCGGAAGGACGCATCGCCGGCAAGCGGCAGGATCTGGGCATCACCCCAGCCATGCGCGGCGAGGAAAGCGGGCGCATGGGCGGGCGGAATCATCGGAGCGGCCATCGCGCTTCCCAAGCGGGCGGCACCGATGCTGTCAAGACGCGCGCATCGCCGTCGCCCGAGATTGTGAGCAGCAGCGCCCCCGGCCAGCCGTCGTCACCCAGCCGCTCGGGCCATTCGATCAACAGTGCCCCGTCGTACAGATAATCATCGAGCCCCAGTTCGATCAGTTCGCTCGGCTCCTCGATCCGGTACAGGTCGACATGCGCGACGGGCAGGTCGACCTCGGGCGGCGCATAGGGCTGGACGATCGCAAAGGTCGGGCTGGGCGCCTCGCCCGCCAGTCCGCGCTGCTTCAGCATCGCGCGCGCCAGCGTCGTCTTGCCCGCGCCAAGGTCGCCCGACAACAGGATGACGTCGCCCGGCATCAGCGCGCTGCCGATCGCCGCACCGATCCGCATCGCATCGTCCAGACCATAGTCGCACGAAAAATGCATCACGCCCCGCGCGGCAGGCTGATCCGCACCAGCGTCCCCTGCCCCTGCTCGCTGACCACTTCCATCGTCCCGCCATGCGCGGCGACAAGCTGGCGTGCGAGCGCGAGGCCGATGCCGCCGCTTTGCGTCCCAGCCTGTGTGCCGCGCGTCACCGCGACGACCGCCTCGGGCATACCGGGGCCATTGTCGGACACGATGATATCGACCCCGCGCGCGTCGCCGTCGGCGTGCAGCAAGACGCGCCCGCCCGACTTGCGCGACGGCGCGGTAAAGCGCACCGCATTGTCGAGCAGCCCCGCGACCAGCCGCGACAGCCGCGGTGCATCGCCTTCGACGCTGCCCAGATCGGCTGCAATATTACCGACGAGTTCGACCTTCTCGCTCGCCGCGAGCGGCTTCGCGTCGGCGAGCGCGCCTTCGAGCAGCACGCGGATATCGACCGGCGCGCGCTCGATCGCCAGCGTCCCCGCCTCGCCCTGCGCAAGGTCGAGCACATTGTCGATCTGGCGCGAAAGCACCGCGACCGAATCCATGATCGCATCGACATAGGCGCGCTGCTGGTCGCCGAGCTTGCCGGCATAGCCCGCCTGCAACATCTCGCCGAACCCGCCGATCGAGGTCAGCGGCGTGCGCAGCTCGTAACTCATCCGCGACAGGAAGGCGGTCTTGACCTTGTCGGCGGCCTCCAGCGCCTCGTTGCGCTCGCGCAGCGCGCCTTCCATCTTCCGGCTCGGCGTGATGTCGAGCATGATCAGCAGCGCATTGCCGTCGGGC
>JAFAED010000147.1 GCA_023424275.1 Pseudomonadota bacterium
CTCAAGGGCAGCCGCATCAGCATCGTCGAGCGCGCCTATCTTCTCGAGCTTTTCGACCGGGCCGGTGGCCGGGCCTGGGTTGCGGTGGCCGAGCGCGACAAACTCGCGCAGTCCCCAGGCGGCACCTTGCCAAGCGACCTCGCACTTTATGGCGCGCTGCTGAACAGCGCGGTCGGGCACTGGCTGCCCGAAACCGGCGGCGTGTGCACCGACGTCGTGATCGATGACGGACGCTATGACCCGAAGATCCTTGCACATGTTCGCGAGGAGATTCAGGAGGGACTCGGCCAGTGGGGGCGCGCTTCGCTCGCCGATAGCCGCCGCAGCGACGGGGTCCAGATCGCCGATGTGATCGCGAACAGCCTGTTCAACATCACCATCGGTTCGCCGCGCGCCCACCGCATCCGCCGCATTCTCGAACCGATGCTGGCGTCGAAGGCGATCCGCGTCGCCGAGCTTACCAAGGTTCCATGACAAAAGGGCCGCGGTTTCCCGCGGCCCCCTTTGGCGATCGATTGCGTGCCGCGGTTATTCGAAATCGCTGCCGCCGCCCGCAGGGCTGCGCGGCGGCGCAGCGGCGGTCAGGCGAAGCGCTTCGGCCGAGCGGCTGATCGAGCTGATTTCATCGGGCGTATCGTCATCATCGACGACAACCTTCTGCATCGACCCGACGAGCGTTTCCTTGAGCTCCTTCGGACGAATCGTCTGTTCGGCGATTTCGCGCAGCGCGACCACCGGGTTCTTGTCGCGATCGCGGTCGACGGTCAGTTCCGAGCCGCCCGAAATTTCGCGGGCGCGATGCGCCGACAGCAACACCAGATCGAAACGGTTGGGAACCTTGTCGACGCAATCCTCGACGGTAACGCGGGCCATATTATTTCCTTAGAGATAGGAGAGGCCAGCCCTTTGGGGGGCATGGCGGCAAGCGCTGCGCGCTAGCAGCCCGACCGCACAATGTCAATCAAAGCGCCACACTTGCGGCATTTGCGGGTGCCAGCCTATGAGCGGATCATGACCGCCATCAGCCCCCATGGAACGCTCGACGAAAGGCTGACGGCGGACGTGGCAGGTCACCGGCTGGAACTGCTCTTCGACGGCGGCGATCGACTGATGCGGCTGCTCGACCTGATCAACGGCGCGGCGCACAGCGTCGACATCATCATGTATATTTTCGAAGCCGACGCGGCAGGTGTGCGGATCGTCGATGCCTTGCTGGCCGCAGCGAAACGCGGCGTCCGCGTCCGCGCCGTGATCGACAGTTTCGGATCGGGCGACACCCCTGACGGCCTGTTCGCGCCGCTGCGCGAAGCCGGCGGCAGCGTGACCTTTTTCTCGCGTCGCTGGCGATCGACCTATCTGATCCGCAACCACCAGAAACTGATCCTGATCGACGAATATATCGCAGTAACTGGCGGCTTCAACATCGCCGACGATTATCTCAGCCCGCCGCGCAGCGACTGTTGGTTCGATATCGGAATGATCGTCAAGGGGCCGACGGTCGTGCGCGCGGCGCAGTGGTTCGCCGAAATTCACGATTACACCGTCAACGACGACGGCAAGGTATTGATGCTCAGGCGGCTTATCCGCGAATGGCCGGTCGATCGCGGCCCTGTGTCATGGCTCGTCGGCGGCCCGACCCAACGACTGTCGCCATGGGCGCGCGCCGTCCGCGCCGATCTGGAAGACGCGCGCCAACTCGATATGGCGATGGCCTATTTCTCACCCGGCCAGGGCATGCTTCGCCGGCTCGGACGCGTGGCGCGCCGCGGCCGCGCGCGCTTCGTCATGGCGGGAAAATCCGACAATCCCGCAACGATCGGCGCGTCGCGCCTGCTCTATGGCTACCTGCTGCGCAAGACCGCCGACGTCTGGGAATATCAGCCCTGCCGGCTGCATATGAAGCTGATCATCATCGACGACGTCGTCTATATCGGGTCCGCCAATTTCGACGTGCGCAGCCTGTTCGTGAATGTCGAGGTGATGGTGCGGATCGCCGATGCGGGATTTGCGGAAAAGATGCGCAATTTCCTGGCCGGATTGCGCCCCGATTGCGAGGTTATCACGCCCGTATCGCACAAGGCACGGGGAAGCTGGTTGACGCGCATCCGCTGGACGCTCGCCTGGCTGGTCGTGGGCGTGGTGGATTATACGGTGTCACGAAAGCTGAATTTCGGCCTTGCCGACCCCGATCCCGAGGTCTGAACGCCGGGCTTTAGTCCTTCCAGCCCCAGAACAGGAAGCATGGCGGCACATTGACCCATTCGAACGCATTGTCGATGCGGGTGAAATGCGCGGCGAGGAAATCGCGGGCGCGGGCGCGGAACTGATAGACGAGGAAAGCGCCGCCCGGACGAAGGACGCGGTGGGTCGCCGCGGCGATCGCGGGCCCGACTCCGGCGGGCAACGTCGAAAAGGGCAAGCCCGAGAGGACATAGTCCGCCTTGTCGAAACCGTGCGCGCGAACAATCTCTTCGACATCGGCGGCCGACCCGTGGACCGCGATAAAGCGGCTGTCGCGGATATCCTTGCGCAGATAATCGATGAAATCCTCATTGGTATCGATCGCGATCAGCGTCGCGTCGCCGGCCATCCGCTCGAGCACGGGGCGACAGAAGGTGCCGACGCCCGGGCCATATTCGACGAACAGCTTCGTGTTCTTCCAGTCGACAGGACGCAGCATATGACGGATCAGCGTCGGCGACGACGGCACGATCGATCCCACCATGACCGGATGCTTGATAAAGCCCCGGACGAACGTGCCCCAGGGCCCGAAAAAGCGCTTGAGGCCCTCGCGAACCCGGCGGGTCAGCGGAGCTTTCGTTTCTTGGGCCTGCGCCCGCGGATTGGTCATGGTGGCTTTCGCGTTGTTGCGGTTGGCAAAGGCGTGGCAAAAACGACGCGACGGCGCAAGGAAAGAGTCTGTCTTGACTCTGGACAGACAAGCGCTCGCGTGTAGGGAGAGGCGGCGTTACCGACCAAAGCCAAGGAGGGGGCGAACATGGCGACGACATCGCATTCCATCCCCTCCGACCGTATGGTCGTGCTGTTTGCCGTGATGCTGGTGGCCGCCGCGGGCAATACGGCGATGCAGTCGATCCTGCCCGCGATCGGGGCAAAGCTGCACATTCCCGATGTTTGGGTCAGCCTTGCGTTCAGCTGGTCGGCGCTGCTCTGGGTGCTCACCGCGCCGCACTGGGCGCGCCAGTCCGACAAGCGGGGGCGCAAGGCACTGATGGCGCTGGGGGTCATCGGTTTCCTGTCGTCGATGGCGCTATGCGGGCTGGTGCTGTGGTCGGGACTCGCGGGCTGGCTTGCAGCAGGCACGACCTTCATCCTCTTCGCACTGTTCAGAAGCCTTTATGGAGGCCTCGGCTCGGCTGCTCCGCCGGCTGTTCAGGCCTATGTCGCGGCCCGCACCGATCCCGAACATCGCACGCAGGCGCTGTCGCTCGTTTCCTCGTCATTCGGACTTGGCACAGTGATCGGGCCTGCAATCGCGCCCTTTTTCATTCTGCCGATCGTCGGCCTCGCCGGCCCCCTGCTCGTCTTTGCGCTGATCGGCCTCGCCGTCCTCATCGCGCTGCGCTGGCGCCTGCCCGACGATGTGCCTCGTTTTGCAGCGCGCGGCGCGATCGTTTCCTATCCCACTACGGGTGCCTCCCCCCAGACATCGGCAGAAGAGGCCGAAGACCAGGTTCTCGAACCAGTTTCAGCGGTCGAAGCCGCGCCCCTGCGCTGGACCGATACGCGCGTCCGGCCCTGGCTGCTAGCGGGGCTGTTCGGCGGACAGGCGCAGGCGATGGTACTCGGCGTCATCGGCTTCCTGATTCTCGATCGCCTGCACCTCCGCCTGCGCCCCGACGAGGGCGCCGCGATGACGGGTATCGTGCTGATGGCGGGCGCGTTCGCGACATTGCTGTCGCAATGGGGGCTGATCCCGATCCTGAAAATGTCGCCGCGTACGGCGGTGCTGTCGGGCGCGGCGCTCGGCGGGCTCGGGACCGTTCTGACCGGGCTGTCATATGATTTTCACGGCATCATCATTGGCTTCGCCCTTGCCTCGCTCGGCTTCGGGCTGTTCCGCCCCGGCTTTACCGCAGGCGCGTCGCTATCGGTTCCGCGGCGGGATCAGGGCAGCGTCGCGGGGATGACCGCGTCGATCAACGGATCGGCCTATATCGTCTCGCCCGCGATCGGGGTGCTGCTCTATAACTGGCACCCAATGGTAGCCTATGGCCTGATGGCCGGTTTTTGCGGCTGGCTGGTGCTGTGGGGCTGGTCGGCGCTAAAGCCGAACCAGCCCTAGAATTTCCGCTCAGTCCTTTGTATCGTCGTGCTTGCGCTCGCGAACGGGCTTCAGCATGCCCGGCGCGAAGAAGCCGATCGGATCGACGCTCATCGCGGCCTGCTTGATCTCGCCCTGGATCTTTTCATAATCCTTTTCCATTGCCTCGGTGACCGAGGCGCGCGTGTCCTTCAGCGCGGTTTCGAAGTCTTCCATCGTCACCGTGTCGCTGTCGAGCGAGCGCTTGAGCGCAGCAAGACCCGCGCGCCGCGTCAGGTCTTCCAGGTCCGCCCCCGTGAAGCGATCCGACCGTTCGGCAAGCGCCGCAAGATCGACATCCTTCGCCAGCGGCATCTTGCCGGTCTGGATTTCAAGGATACGCTTGCGCCCCTCGGCATTCGGCACCGACACATAGATCAACTCGTCGAGCCGTCCGGGACGGAGCAGCGCGGGGTCGATCAGGTTCGGTCGGTTCGTCGCCCCGATCACCACAACCGACTGCATCTCCTCGATCCCGTCCATCTCGGCGAGGATCGTGTTGACGACGCGCTCGGTCACCTGCGGTTCGCCCGACGTCCCGCTGCCGCGCGCGGGCACGAGGCTGTCGAGTTCATCGATGAAGATGATCGTCGGCGCCACTGCGCGGGCGCGCGCGAACAGGCGCGCGATCTGCTGTTCACTCTCGCCATACCATTTCGAAAGCAGGTCGGACGATTTGATCGAGATGAAATTGGCGTCGGATTCGCGCGCAGCCGCCTTTGCCAGCAAAGTCTTGCCGGTGCCGGGCGGGCCATAGAGCAGGAAGCCCTTTGCTGCACGGATACCGAGCCGGCGAAACGCCTCGGGATTCTTCAGCGGCAGTTCGATCCCTTCGATCAGCTTGTCGCGCGCGGCGTCGAGGCCGCCGATGTCGCTCCAGCGCGTTTTCGGCGCCTGCACCATCACTTCGCGCATCGCCGACGGCTGGACGCGCTTCAGCGCATTGTTGAAGTCCTCGCGCGTGACGCGCAGTTCCTCGAGCACTTCGGGCGGGATCGTCCCTTCCTCGAGGTTGAGCTTCGGCA
>JAFAED010000159.1 GCA_023424275.1 Pseudomonadota bacterium
CCTGATCGCGACGTCGCCGACGACGGGCGGCTTGCCCGATCCGTCATAGATGGTGCCGCCCCGGATGATCAGGTCATAGGCGGGGGCCTGCGCGATGGCCGATGCAGAGAGCAGCATCGAACTGCAAAGCAGCATGAGCGAAGGGGTAAAGCGCCGGTGCGATGCCATTATTCTCTCCCGAAAACCCGGTCAGCCGTGCAGGCTCATCAACGAATCCATCAGCCCGTCGTCGGCGCTCGAACAGACGCCGAGGACCAGCGCTTCCTCGAACCCTTCGGCGACGACATAGGCGTGGCCCATCGACGAATCGATGTAGATGCCCTGACCGACGTCGAGCGTGACCGGATCGTAAAATTCGCTGTGCACCTCGATCCGCCCTTCGAGGACGTAGATGAATTCCTCGCCCTGATGATGGACGAGCTCGCCGAATTCGCGCGCGCTGTGCGCGCGGATCCGCGTCAGGATCGGGATCATCCGCTTCTGGCGCAGGTCGGTGCAGAGATAGTGGTAATCGTAATTGTCGGTGGTCACCCGCGCAGCGCGCTCGATCGTCCCGATGCTGCGGCGGCCGGTGACGCGGGGGCTGTTGTCCTCTTCATCCTCGGCGAACAGGTCCGACATGCGGATCTTGAGTCGCTGGCTGAGCTGCTGAAGCTTGTCGTAACTCAGGGTCAATCGGTCATGCTCGACCTTTGACAGCGTCGAAACGGGGATGCCCGACTTCGCGCTCATTTCCTTGAGCGTCCAGCCGTTTCGCGCGCGAATCCCCTTCATCACGGCGCCGAGCGTTGGCGGCGTTGCACGGTCCGCCATCAGTTTTTCCATTCCATGTTTGACAATTTTCTAATCAGGATCATTATGTCCCTATTGGGCTAACTGGTGTTGGTCCCTTGGTAAGGGGTCGCGCGGCTTGCTGCAAGGTGTGACAGGACGCGCCAGACAAAAGGGGAAAGCGATGCGTTTCATCCGCAAGGCGATGATCGGGCTGGCGGCGTTCGCCGCGCTGCCATTGGCGGCGCAAGGGCCGGTTCCGGCGCCCACGGTTCAAAAATCCGAAGCCGCAGCGACGCCGGCCGCAAAGGCGCCTTCAGCGCCGGTAACGCTCGATGCCAAGGACCTCGAGGCTTGGCTTGACGGTTATCTGCCCTATGCTCTCGAACGCGCGCGCATCCCTGGTGCAGTGGTCGTCGTCGTACGCGGCGGTCAGGTCGTGCTGGAGAAGGGATATGGCTTTTCCGACGTCGCCAAGCGTGCGCCGGTCCTGCCCGAAACGACATTGTTCCGCCCCGGTTCGGTCTCGAAACTCTTTACCTGGACCGCGGTGATGCAGCAGGTCGAGGCAGGCAAGATCGACCTCGACAAGGATGTGAACGCCTATCTCGATTTCAAAATCCCGCCCTATCAGGGCAAGCCGGTGACGATGCGCAACATCATGACGCACACCGCCGGTTTCCAGGAATCGGTGCGTTACCTGATCAGCAGCGATCCCAAGGCGGTGATGGCCCTCAAGAAACAGATGCCGCTCGCGTTGCCCGATCGCGTCTTTGCGCCGGGTACGACGCCAGCTTATTCGAACTACGCCACCGCGCTCGCGGGCTATATCGTCGAGCGCGTCAGCGGTGAGGATTTCGACGATTATGTCGACAATCATATCTTCAAGCCGCTCGGCATGGCGCATTCGACGTTCCGCCAGCCGCTTCCCGCCGCGCTCGCGCCACATATGTCGAAGGGCTATCCCGACGTCACGGGCAAGGCGCAGCCGTTCGAGATCGTGATCCCCGCGCCCGCCGGCAGCCTGTCGGCGAGCGGCGCCGACATGGCGAAATTCATGATTGCGCATCTCAATGACGGTGCCGGCCTGCTGAAGCCCGAAACCGCCAGGCAGATGCATGACTTCAAGGCGCCCGGCGTCGGACCGCTCAACAGCATGGCGCTCGGCTTCTATGAGCAGTGGGTCAATGGTCACCGCGCGATCGCGCACGGCGGCGATACCGTCTGGTTCCATTCCTATCTGTGGCTGTTCCCCGATGCCGATGTCGGCGTCTATATCTCGATGAACAGTGCCGGCAAGGAAGGCGCAGCGGGCGCGGTGCGCAGCGCGCTGTTCCACAAATTCGCCGACCGCTACCTGCCGGGTCCCGCCGAAAAGGCAACGCAGGTCGATGCGAAGACCGCCGCCCAGCATGCGCAGATGATGGTCGGCAATTACATCAGCAGCCGCGGGTCGTTCACCAATTTCATGAGCCTGTTCGGCCTTTTGGGGCAGACGACGATCGGCCTGACCGAAGACGGCAAGATCACGCTCCCGGCGCTCGACGGGCTCGGCGCCGGTGCACGCGACTGGGTCGAGGTCGAGCCCTTTGTGTGGCGCGACCGGGGAACCGGCGAGCGCCTCGCCGCGGAGGTTAAGGATGGCCGCGTCGTGCGCTGGAGCATCGATGCCGGTTCGCCCTTCATGGTGTTCGAACCGGCCGCCGCCGGCGTCAATGCCGCGTGGCTCAATCCGGCGCTGATCCTCGCTTTCGGCATCATCCTGCTCGCGGCGCTGGCCTGGCCGGTCCGCGCGCTGGTTCGCCGCAGCTTCAAGGCGGAGTTCGCGCTCGCGGGCAAGTCGCTTCGCGCCTATCGCCTGTCGCGCGTTTTCGCCTGGCTCGCGATCGGTGCGCTGGTTGGCTGGTTCGCCCTGATCGCGGCCTTCTCGGCCGATATCGGCAGCATCGGCGGGCCGCTCGACTGGCTCATCAACCTGCTGCGCATCCTGACGCCGCTCGCCGCCTTCGGGCTGCTGGTCACCGCGGGCTGGCACCTGTGGCTCAGCATCAAGGACAAGAGCCGCTGGACGATGAAGCTCGGCGCGGTGCTGCT
>JAFAED010000164.1 GCA_023424275.1 Pseudomonadota bacterium
AGCAGGCGCCGCCCGCAGCAGAAAGTGGCACCCATGGAAATCATCACCGGCCTGACCTTCGACGATGTTCTGCTGGTGCCGGGTGCATCGGACATCCTGCCATCGGACGCCAATCTCTCGACCCAGCTCACCAGCGAGATCAACCTCAACATCCCGATCCTGTCGTCGGCGATGGACACGGTGACCGAGGCCGACATGGCAATCCTGATGGCGCAGATCGGAGGCATCGGCGTCCTCCACCGCAACCTGACCGTCGAGGAACAGGCGGCGGCGGTGCGGCAGGTCAAGCGCTTCGAAAGCGGCATGATCGTCAACCCGATCACCATCACCCCCGACGCGCCGCTCTCCTATGCCACCGCGCTGATGGCGCAGCACAAGATCTCGGGCATCCCCGTCGTCGAAACCGGCGGCAAGCTCGTCGGCATCCTGACAAACCGTGACGTCCGCTTCGCCGACAATCCCGGCCAGCCGGTGCGCGAGCTGATGACCGCCGAAAACCTCGCCACCGTGCGCCCCGGCGTCGGACAGGACGAGGCGCGCAAGCTGCTGCACCAGCGCCGCATCGAAAAATTGCTCGTCGTCGACGATGCTTATCGCTGCATCGGCCTGATCACCGTCAAGGATATGGAAAAGGCGGTCAATTTCCCCGACGCGACCAAGGACGGCAGCGGCCGCCTGCGCGTCGCTGCGGCGACCAACACCGGCGACAGCGGCGTCGAGCGTGCCGAGGCCTTGCTCGAGGCCGAATGCGACCTGATCGTCGTCGATACCGCGCACGGCCACAGCAAGGGCGTCGGCCTTACCGTCGAGCGCATCAAGAAATTGTCGAACCGCGTGCAGGTGCTCGCGGGCAATGTCGCCACCGGCGACGCGACCAAGGCCTTGATCGACGCGGGCGCCGACGGGGTGAAGGTCGGCATCGGTCCCGGCTCGATCTGCACGACGCGCATCGTCGCGGGCGTCGGCGTGCCGCAACTCACCGCGATCCTCGACAGCGTCGAAGCGGCGTCGAAGCTGGGCGTGCCGGTGATCGCCGACGGCGGCCTGCGCACCTCGGGCGATGTCGCCAAGGCGCTGGCGGCGGGCGCGTCGAGCGTGATGGTCGGTTCGATGCTCGCGGGCACGAGCGAAGCGCCCGGCGAAACCTTCCTCTATCAGGGCCGCACCTATAAAAGCTATCGCGGCATGGGCAGCGTCGGCGCGATGGCGCGGGGCAGCGCCGACCGCTATTTCCAGCAGGATATCAAGGACCAGATGAAACTGGTCCCCGAAGGCATCGAGGGCCAGGTCCCGTTCAAGGGGCCCGCAAAGGACGTCATCCACCAGATGGTCGGCGGCGTGAAGGCGGCGATGGGCTATACTGGCAGCCGCACGCTCAAGGATTTCCGCGAACGTGCGAAATTCGTGCGCATCACCAACGCGGGCCTGCGCGAAAGCCATGTCCACGACGTCGCGATCACCCGCGAGGCGCCGAACTATCCCGCGGGCTGAGGCCGGCCGATGACCCCCGCAGCGCGCATTCAGGCGGCGATCGAGATTCTCGACGCCATCGCCGCGGCGGCGCGCGAGGGCGGGGCGCCCGCCGACGCGATCTTCGCCGAAGCGATGCGCGCGCGTCGCTATGCCGGGTCGAAGGATCGGCGCGCGATCCGTAGCCACGTCTATGACGCGATCCGCGCCGTGCGCTCGGCGCCCGCGTCGGGGCGTGCCGCGATGCTCGCGCTCGCCGATGTGCAGCCCGATCTCGCAGCGCTTTTTGACGGCTCCGCCTATGGTCCCGCGCCGATCTCGGCCGACGAACCGCGCGCCGAAACGGGCCTGGCTGCGCAGGCGCTGATCGACCTGTTCGACCCGCTGGTGGAGACGGCCGAACAGGACGCGATGCTGGCGCGCGCGCCGCTCGACCTCCGCGCGAACCGCATCGGCGCGAACCGCGACGACCTCGCATCGCTCTTTCCCGAAGGCGAAGCCATCGGCGGCGCCCCTGACGGATGGCGCCTGCCGCCGGAAACGGCGGCGGTCCAGCACCCGGCCTATGCCGAAGGGCGCTTCGAGGTGCAGGACGCCGCTAGCCAATATGCGTCGGCGGCACTGGGCGCAGCGCCGGGGCGGGCGATTGTCGATCTCTGCGCGGGCGGGGGCGGCAAGACGCTCGCGATCGCCTCGCTGACCGGCAACGACGCCGAAATCCTCGCCTGCGACACCAATCGGGCGCGGCTCCAGCAACTGCCGCCGCGCGCTGAGCGCGCCGGTGCGACCCGCATCGAAACCCGGCTGCTCAATCCGGGGCAAGAGCCCGCGATGCTGTCGGACTGGCAGGGCAAGGCCGACCGCGTGTTTGTCGATGCGCCCTGTTCGGGCAGCGGGACGTGGCGGCGCAGTCCCGAACTGCGCTGGCGGCTGACCCCGCCGCGGCTCGAACGCCATCTCGCCGATCAGGCGAAGCTGATCGACATCGGCGCCGACCTGGTGGCACCCGGCGGCAAACTCCTTTATGCTGTCTGCTCGATCATCACGCGCGAGGGGCGGGCACAGGTGGACGAATTTCTGAACCGGCATCCGGGCTGGACGGCCGACGCCGGCTATCTGCCGGACGGTATCGGGCGCGCTGCTGGGGCCGGTTTTCTGCTGACTCCGGCGCATGACGGCTGCGACGGATTTTTTCTCGCGCGGCTGACCGCACCATGTTAGCATCCCCTGCAATGAAGCGATGGGAGAATGCGATGCGCGTCGGCTTTTTGGCTCTTACTGCGGGTGTGATCCTCGCCAGCCTGCCCACCGCATCCGATGCCCAGCGCGCCGATAACGACATCTTCCCTCGCTCCATCGCGCTTCAGCACGAAGGGCAAAAGGCGCAGGAGGCCGGCGAACTCGATTCGGCCGTCGACCTCTATGAATCGGCACTCGCCGCCGATCCGCGCAATCGCTCGGCGATCATCGCACTTGCACAGGTCGCGCGCGCGCAGGGGCTGCCGGGCAAGGCGATCGGCCTCTATCGCGAGGCGTTGGTGCTCGATCCCAACGATCTCGTCGCGCTGACCGGGCAGGGCGAAGCGCTCGCCGACAAGGGCGCGCTCGAACTCGCGCGCGAAAAGCTGGCGGAGGCGGAGCGCGTGTGCAAGGCGAACTGCCCGCAGGTCGCTGCGCTCGAAAAGGCGATCGCGGCGGGTGCGTCGAAGCGCGTCGTCGCCGCCGAAGTGCTGGTGCCGAAGCCCGTCGTCGCGACCGTCGGCGCGAGCAGCAGCCAGAATTAGGCGACACTGCCCCCGCGAAGGCGCAGTCCTTAGCCGCCGAGCGTTCGCGCCAGCTCCACCCATTCGGCAACGCTGACCGTCTCGGCGCGGCGTGTCGGGTCGATCCCGATCGACTCCGCCGCCGCGACCGCACCCTCGACGCCCTTCAGGCTTTGCCGCAGCATCTTGCGCCGCTGGCCGAATCCCTTTTCGGTGAGTTTCGAGAGCAGCTTCGGATCGACGCCCGCGGGTTCCGCGCCCGGCGTCACATGAACGATCGCCGACATCACCTTCGGCGGCGGCGTGAAGGCCGAACGATGCACCTTCATCGCGACCCTGGCGTTCGAGCGCCACTGCGCGAGCACGGCGAGGCGGCCATAGGCGTTCGTGCCCACGGGCGCGACGATGCGTTCGGCAACCTCGAGCTGGAACATCAACGTCAGCGAGATCCAGCGCGGTGGCCATTGCGCCGGTTCGAGCCAGCGCGTGAACAGCGCGGTGCCGACGTTATAGGGCAGGTTCGCGACGATATGATAGGGCGCGCCGCCGGTCAGTGCATCGACATCGACCGCCATCGCATCGTCCGCGATCACCGTCAGTTGCCCGGGAAAGGCGTCGCCCAGTTCGGCGAGCAGCGGCAGGCAGCGATCGTCGCGCTCGACCGCGATCACCTTGGCCCCGGCGCGCAGGAGCGCGCGCGTCAGCCCGCCCGGACCGGGGCCGACCTCGAACACCGTCTGTCCGGCGAGATCACCCGGCAGCGCTGCGATCCGGTCGAGCAATTGCTCGTCGAACAGGAAATTCTGCCCCAAAGCCTTGCTCGCCGACAGGCCGTGGGCGCGCACCGTTTCGCGCAGGGGCGGCAGCGGTG
>JAFAED010000065.1 GCA_023424275.1 Pseudomonadota bacterium
CATGCCATAGGCGGGGGGTGAGCGTCCAGACTTCCGACATGACAGGCGACATTGCGGACGGTTTCGCCGCGCGTCTGCTGGCATGGTACGACCGGGCCGCGCGCGCCTTGCCCTGGCGCATCGCGCCGCGCAGCGACGCCGTGCCCGACCCCTATCGTATCTGGCTGGCCGAAGTCATGCTCCAGCAGACGACCGTCGCCGCCGTTGCGGGCTATTTTGCCCGCTTTACCGAGCGTTGGCCGACCGTCGCCGACCTTGCCGCCGCCGACGATGCCGACGTCATGGCGGCGTGGGCGGGGCTCGGCTATTATGCCCGCGCGCGCAATCTGCTCGCTTGCGCGCGCGCCGTCGTGGCCGATCATGGCGGCCATTTTCCGGACAGCGAGGCCGCGCTGCGGACGCTGCCCGGTATCGGCGATTATACGGCGGCGTCGGTCGCGGCGATCGCCTTCGGCCGACCTGCGGTTGTCGTCGACGCCAATATCGAGCGCGTCATCGCGCGCCACCGGATGATCGAAACGCCGCTGCCGATGGCGAAGCGCGAGATTCGCGCCGCGCTGGCGCCACTCGTCCCGGCGGAGCGGCCCGGCGACTTCGCGCAGGCGCTGATGGATCTCGGCGCCACAATCTGTACGCCGCGCGGCCCGGCTTGTGCGATCTGTCCGATCATGGCGGACTGCCGGGCACGCGGCATGCCCGATATCGAGCGCTTGCCGGTCAAGCCGCCGAAAAAGGCCAAGCCGCGCCGGCATGGACTGGCGCATTGGATCGAAGCCGATGGCAAGGTCTGGCTGATCCAGCGGCCGGCAAAGGGCATGCTCGGCGGGATGCGCGCGCTGCCCGGCAGCGACTGGACCGACGCGCCGGTTGCCGAGTCGGGCATCGCCAGCGTCGATCATGGATTTACCCATTTCGACCTGACGCTGACATTGGTGCGCCGCAAAGCCCCGGCCGAACGCCCCCCCGAATCCCCCGGTGCCGCAGCGGAAGGCGAATGGTGGCCGATCTCGGGCCTTGACGCGGCGGGCCTGCCGACGCTGTATCGCAAACTGACAGACAAGATGGTGGAGAGCCTGGCATGAATATGATGGTTTCGCGTCGCGGATTGCTGGGCGGATTGGCGCTGGGCGGGACCGCTGCGCTGCTGCCGCGTGCGGCGTTCGCGTGGAAGGTCGACGGCGCGGCGCTCTATCCCGCGACCAATGCTTTCATCAAAGGTTTCGTCGACCGCCGCGAACTCGCCGGAACGCTCGCTGCGATCGGCAAGGGGCAGGACGCGCCGGTGTTTTTCGGTGCCGGCGTCCAGTCGATCGACGGCAGCGTGCCGGTCGGCCCCGACACGTTGTGGCGGCTCTATTCGATGACCAAGCCGGTCACGGGGATCGCGGCGATGCTGCTGATCGAAGACGGCAAGATGAAGCTCGACCAGCCGATCGCCGATTTCCTGCCGGCCTTTGCGAATATGAAGGTGCAGAATGTGCCCGACGGCTCGATTACCGATGTGCGTCCCGCGAAAGGGCCGATCACGGTGCGCCAGCTGCTCACCCACACCGCCGGGCTTGGTTATAATATCATCCAGAAGGGGCCGATCAAAAAGGCCTATGACGACAATGGCATTGTCGGCGGACAGGCCAGCCGCTTGCCGATTCCGGGCTTCGCGCCGGTGACGCCAGCGCCCAGCCTTGCCGTAATGGCCGACCGGCTTGCGGCGCTGCCGCTCGTTTATGAACCTGGGACGAAATGGAGCTACTCGATCAGTCTCGACCTGATGGGGCGGCTGATCGAGGTCGTGTCGGGGCAGGCGTTCGACGCCTTCCTGAAGGCGCGGTTGTTCGATCCCCTCGGCATGACGAGCTCCGGCTTCATGGTCGCGGCGAAGGATGTCGGGCGCTTCACGAGCAATTATGCGCCCTTCGGCGGTGCGCTCATCCCCTTCGATCCGGCCGCAAGCTCGATCTATCTCGACCCGCCGCCCTATCCGTTCGGCGGCGGCGGGCTCGTGTCGAGCGCACGCGATTACGACCGTTTCCTTGCGATGCTGCTGGGCGAGGGCGAAACGGGCGGGAAACGCGTGATGAAGCCCGAAACCGCACGGCTGGCAATGTCGAACCTCATCGACGACAGCGTCGACCGCAAGGGGACGTTCATCGACGGGCAGGGGTTCGGCGCCGGCGGGCGCGTGTCGTTGCCGACCTCGCCCGGCGGCGAGGGGATTTTCGGTTGGGCGGGGGCAGCGGGCACGATCGGCTTCGTGCACCGCAAGCTCGGCTATCGCGCGGCGGGCTATACGCAGATCATGCCGCCCGATGCTGTGTCCTTCCAGTCGAAGTTCGGCGAGACCTTTTTCAAGGATGTGATGGGCTGATGCCTTTGCCGCTCGGTTTTACGGGGGCGTGGCTCGACCGCGCCGACCAACTGCGCACCAACGCCGACGCTTTTGCCGCGGCGACCGCCGATCCGCGCGCGCGCTGCCTTGTCCTCGACGGGATCGATTTCGTCCCCGGAGAGGGCGGTGGATTGTCG
>JAFAED010000224.1 GCA_023424275.1 Pseudomonadota bacterium
TTTTGTACCGGACAAGATAGATGTTCGTTCGCTCCATTTCCACCCCCGTGCGCGTTTTAATCGTCAACGGCCGAACAGGCCGATCCGCAGCAGGAGCAGCCCTTCGCCGCGCAGGCGCCGTGCGCCGTCGCTGGCGGCCAGCGCTCCCGTCCAGCGATCGAGCATCAACAGTGCGCGGTTTCCGGCGAAATTGCGGCGTGGCGGCGCGGCAGACGCCTTGGTCGCAGCAAGCAGGCGGCGTGCATCGTCGGCACCCTCGACGACAGCCGCGCCCCACAAAATCCCCCATCGTATGCCGGCGGATTCACCGCCGCCAGACAAGGAAAAGAGATGGGCACCAAAGCTTTCCGCCGCCGCGCGCCTGTCGTCGGGGGTCTCTGCCAGCAGCATCGCTTCGGCAGCATCGACGAGCGCGTCGAGCCCGCCCTGCCCCGCCCAGCTCGCCTGGAGCGCGGCAAGCAGCGGCTCACCCTTTGGCAAGGCTGCGGGATCGCTCGCCAACATCGCGGTCATGTCACGCCACCATGCAAGCTTGATCTGGCCGATCAACGGTTCGCGCGCATCGACCAGCAATTTCGTTAAGCGGGCGGCCAAGCCCCACAGCGCCGCCATGGCCGCGCGCCGCGATTGCGGCACCGCGACCATGACGCGCGGATCGCGCATGTCGGGATAGAAAACCGCCTCCGGATCGTCAGGCGCGATTGAGAACCGCCTTCACCGCGCTCACGACACGCGGCGTATCGATCAGCGCGGCCTTTTCGAGATTGTGCGCATAGGGCAGCGGCACATCTTCGTTGCACACGCGCATCACGGGCGCATCGAGATCGTCGAAGCCATGCTCCATCGCGACCATTGCGAGCTCGCTGGCGATCGAACAGGTCGGCCAGCCTTCCTCGACGATGACGAGATGGTTCGTCTTCTTGAGGCTGGCGAGCACCGTTGCGGTGTCGAGCGGACGGATCGTACGCAGGTCGATGACCTCGGCGTCGACGCCCTCACCCGCCAGCTGGTCGGCGGCTTCGAGCGCGAGCCCGACGCCGATCGAATAGCTGACGATGGTGACGTCGCTGCCCTGACGCATGATCCGCGCCTTGCCGATCGGCAGGACGAAATCATCGACTTCGGGCACGTCGAAGCTTCGGCCGTAGAGGAGTTCGTTCTCAAGGAACACGACGGGGTCTTCGGTGCGGATCGCGGCCTTGAGCAGCCCCTTGGCATCGGCGGCGTCATAGGGCGCGATCACGATCAGGCCGGGGACGCTGGCGTACCAGGGCGCATAATTCTGGCTGTGCTGCGCACCGACGCGCGCCGCGGCGCCGTTCGGGCCGCGGAACACGATCGGACAGCGCATCTGGCCGCCCGACATATAGTTGGTCTTTGCCGCCGAGTTGATGATGTGGTCGATCGCCTGCATCGCGAAGTTGAAGGTCATGAACTCGATGACCGGGCGGAGACCGCCCATCGCCGCGCCCGCGCCGAGACCGGCAAAGCCATATTCGGTGATCGGGGTATCGACGACGCGTTGCGGGCCGAACTCCTGCAGCAGCCCCTGCGTGACCTTGTAGGCGCCCTGATACTCGGCGACTTCCTCACCCATCACGAAGACGCGGTCGTCCTTGCGCATTTCCTCCGCCATCGCGTCGCGCAGCGCTTCGCGGACGGTCAGGCGAACCAATGCGGTGCCTTCGGGGATGGCGGGGTCCGACGCGCGTTCGGCTGCGGCGGGAGCAGCGGGAGCAGCGGCGGGCGCAGGCGCAGCAGCCGGGGCGGCGGCTTCCTCGCCGTCGCCCGTGATCGTCGCGATCACGGTGCCGACCTTCACATTATCGGTGCCCTCGGCCACGAGGATCTGGCCGATCGTGCCTTCGTCGATCGCTTCAAATTCCATCGTCGCCTTGTCGGTCTCGATCTCGGCGAGAATGTCGCCCGATTTCACCGCGTCGCCTTCCTTGACGAGCCACTTGGCGAGCGTGCCCTCTTCCATCGTCGGCGACAGTGCCGGCATTTTCAATTCGATGGTCATCTCAATATTGCTCCACCAGCACGTCGGTATAAAGTTCATGCAGTTCGGGTTCGGGCGCACTTTCCGCAAAGTCGGCGGACTCGGCCACGATCTGGCGGATTTCCTTGTCGATATCCTTGAACTTGTCTTCGCCGATGCCCGCGTCGGTCATCAGCTTTTTCAGATGTTCGATCGCGTCGCTCTTGTCGCGCACCGCCTGCACTTCCTCGCGGCTGCGATATTTGGCGGGGTCGGACATCGAGTGGCCGCGGTAGCGATAGGTCTTGAGCTCCATCAGCACCGGGCCCTTGCCCGCGCGCACCCATTCGAGCGCCGCTTCGGCTGCACCGCGCACCGCGAGCACGTCCATGCCGTCGACCTGCATGCCGGGGATGCGGAAGCTTTCGCCGCGGCGATAGAGCTGGTCCTCGGCCGACGCGCGGTTGACCGACGTGCCCATGGCGTACTGGTTATTCTCGATCACGAAGATGATCGGCAGTTTCCAGAGCTCCGCCATATTGAAGCTCTCGTAAACCTGGCCCTGGTTCGCGGCGCCGTCGCCGAAATAGGCCATCGCCACACCGCCGTCGCCGCGATATTTGTGCGCGAAGGCGAGGCCGGTGCCGAGCGAGACCTGCGCGCCGACGATGCCGTGGCCGCCATAGAATTTATGCTCGACGCTGAACATGTGCATCGAGCCGCCCTTGCCCTTCGAGATGCCGGCCTGGCGCCCCGTCAGTTCGGCCATGATGACCTTGGGGTCGATGCCATAGGCCAGCATGTGACCATGGTCGCGATAGCCGGTGATCACGCTGTCCTTGTCGCCGTCGAGCGCCGACTGGAGCCCGACCGCGACGGCTTCCTGGCCGATATAGAGGTGGCAGAAGCCGCCGATCAGGCCGAGGCCGTAAAGCTGGCCCGCCTTTTCTTCGAAGCGGCGGATGAGCAGCATCTCGCGATAGAATTTTTCCAGCTCTTCGGGCGTGGCGTCATAAGGGACGGGCTCGCGCGGTTGCTCGCGGTTGGTCGCGGCGGCCGGGGTGGATGCAGTCTTTTTTGGCGCGGGGGAGGTGCGCGCGGGTGCTTTAGCCAAGACGGGTTCCTTTGCATTTAGCCGTTACGGCAAGCCGCCATATAGGAGAGCGGCGGCGCACTTGGCAACGCCCACCATGGAAGGGATTGGCATCAACCTACGTATGCAGCATGAACGCAGCAATACGGCGACGAACGCTTAGCGCTTGGCGCCGCGTTCCATCGGAATGATCACCTCGTCGGGGTGATAGGCGCCCAGCTTTTCGCGGACATATTCCTCGGCCAGATCGGGATCGACGCGGCGGCGGTCGAGCAGGTTGACGCGGTTCTGAAGCTCATTCTGCTTCTTCGTCAATTCGCTCAAAATGACGCGCTTTTTCTCGACCGATTGACCATAGTCGCCCCAAGCATAAAGCCCCGTTGGACCGAAGATGATATAGCCGATCATCGCCAGCACCACGATCACCGCGATCGCGGGACCGGCGGCCCGGTTCATCGATTTGCGGAATTTGTGGCGCTGCGTCATTCCGGCCCTTGAATCAGAGTTGATTCGTGGCGTCAAGGCGCCAAGTTCCGGTTTTCAACAGTTCATCGCATCACGAGAGCCGCCAGAGATGCGGCGCCGTCTTACAGAAGCTGCCCAGGAGCATCGTGCCTTCCCACAGCTCGATGCTGCGGCCTGCAGCCTGCCCCTGCGCGATCTGCAACGCAAAATCCGGACTTTCGGCCTGAAAATCAATGCGCGTAGGTTCGCCCGAGGAGTTGTCCTCGAGCAATATATGAAAGGACCGCATGTCGAATACCTTCGATGACGGGAGTTCGTGCGACCCGAACTCTCGGCATGTTACGATCGGCTATCCGCATGAAACGGAGGGACTGCGGGCATTAAGCCGGGACCACGAAAAGCCGGTCTGTGGAAAAACCGCAACCGTCAGCGACAGCGTAGCAGCTTTCAGACGCCAGACCTAAGCAATTCGGACCCGGCTTGATCTATGTTATGAAAATATCGCAGCGCCCGGATAGCGCGCCATATCGCCCAGCTCTTCTTCGATACGAATCAACTGGTTATACTTTGCAAGCCGGTCCGAGCGCGCAAGGCTGCCGGTCTTGATCTGGCCGCAGTTGGTTGCAACCGCGAGGTCGGCGATCGTCGAATCCTCGGTCTCGCCCGAACGGTGCGACATCACCGCAGTGTAGCGCGCGCGGTGCGCCATATCGACCGCGTCGAGCGTCTCGCTGAGCGTACCGATCTGGTTGACCTTGACGAGCAGCGAGTTGGCGAGACCATCCTTGATGCCTTGTTCGAGCCGCGCCGGGTTGGTCACGAACAGATCGTCGCCGACGAGCTGGCACTTGTCGCCGACGAGGTCGGTGAGCGCCTTCCAGCCCGTGAAATCGTCTTCGCTCATCCCGTCCTCGATCGACTTGATCGGATAGTCGTTCACAAGCGCCGCAAGATATTCGGCCATCTGTACGGGGCTGAGCGACAGGCCCTCACCGCTGATCTCATATTTGCCGTTCTTGAAGAATTCGGTCGCGGCGCAATCG
>JAFAED010000243.1 GCA_023424275.1 Pseudomonadota bacterium
GAGGCGCATTTCACGCTCAACATCATCCCGCACACGCAGGAGATGACGACGCTGAACGAAGCGGCGGCAGGGCGCCCGGTCAATCTCGAGATCGATATCCTCGCGCGCTACCTTGCGCGGATGCAGGCGCGGGGATGACGGCGGGCGGCGAGCCTCGCCCGCGCGTCATGCGTTGGCGTTACGCGATATGGCTGGCTGCCGGCTCTCTGTTCCTGCTGAACTTCCTGCGCCAGGGCATCGATCTTTTCGGCATCGCGCTGACCGCGATCATCGTCGTGCTGGGCTTTGCGCTTGAACATGTCGAAACGCAGACGCGGCGACCTCAGCGAAATTATTTGCGTGTCGCGCTTGCATCATGCGCGCTGGCTATCGTGCTGATCGGCATGCCGGTGATGATGGGTGGGGGCATGTGGATCGGACTGATCCTGTGGGCTGCGCTGTCGGGCGCCGCGCTGTTCTGGTGCGTCTATTACGAGCGCACCGAGCCGCTCTGACGGCGCTTAGCCCTCGATCCACCCCGCTGCCAGCTCGGGGTCGGCCGCAACCATCGATCGCCGCATAGCCAGCCGCCCGATCCGCAGCAGTTCGGCTTTCCGGCGTGCGGGGGCGAGGTTGCAGCTTGCCGCTTCGCGTACCACCGCTGCGCCATAGCGGTCAGCGACGATCAGCCCCGATGTTTCGCGGCGATAGCCCTCGGTTTCGAGGATCGCGGGGTCGAGCCCCGATGCGAGCGCCCAATAGAAACGGTCGCACCAGTCGCAATAGTCGGGCCATTTGCCGTCGCCGTGCAGGTCGGCGCGGCTCACCTTGATCTCCACGATCGTGATATGGCCCTTCGCATCGATCGCGGTCAGGTCGGTGCGCCGCCCATTGGGCAGCGGCACCTCGGGAATGGCGACCAGCCCCTGCTGCGCGAACAGCCGGCACACGCCGCGCGCGACATCCGCGGCGGTGATCGGGTCGGTCATTGTCTAAAATCCGTCCTCAGAACGGGACGTCGTCGTCCAGATCGTCGTCGAACGGCGGACGTCCGCCGCCCGAACTGCCGCCGCCGCCCTGGTTCCAGCCGCCGCTCGAGCTTCCGCCCGACGATCCGCCGCCACCCTGATTCCAGCCGCCGCCCGAACCGCCGCCCGACGAGCCACCGCTCCAGTCGTCGCCGCCACCGCCGCCGCGCGATCCGCCGCCACCCGGCGCGCCGTCGAGCATCGTCAGCGTGCCGCCCATGCCGGCGATCACGATTTCGGTCGTGTACTTGTCGTTACCGTCACGGTCCTGCCATTTGCGGGTACGCAGTGAGCCCTCGATATAAACCTTCGAGCCCTTTTTGAGATAACGCTCGACAACGCCGATCAGCCCTTCGCCGTTGATCACGACCTGATGCCACTCGGTGCGCTCCTTGCGCTCGCCGGTCATCCGGTCCTTCCACTGCTCGGACGTCGCGATGCGGAGATTCGCGACCTTGCCGCCGTTCTGGAACGACTTGATTTCGGGGTCGGCACCGAGGTTGCCGATAAGAATTACCTTGTTGACGCTGCCAGCCATCCGCCGCTCCGCTCCGCTTTAAAAGTTGGGAGGATCAGCCGAGTCCGAAGGCGACGGCCGTCCAATAAGTGATACCAGCAGCGGCATAGGCGAGCAGGAACAAATAGCCAACCATGAACATCGGCCATTTCCATCCATTGGTCTCGCGGCGGGTGATCGCGATGGTCGAAATGCACTGCGGCGCAAAGACGAACCAGGCGAGGAAGGCGAGCGCGGTCGCGAGGCTCCATTTGCCTTGCAGTCGTTCGCCCAGCGTCTGCGCCATCGCATCCTCGTCGTCGCCCGCGTCGATCGCATTCGCGGTCGCCATCGCCGACACCGCGACTTCGCGCGCGGCCATCGCGGGGATCAGCGCGAGTGCGATGTCGTGGTTGAAGCCGATTGGCTTGACGACGACCTCGAGCGCGCTCGCGATGCGGCCGCCGGCGCTATATTCGACCTGGCTTTCGCCTTCGGGCGCTTGCGGGAAGGTGAGGAGCAGCCACAGGACGACCGTGGTCATCGCAATGATCGTGCCGGCACGGCGCAGGAAGATCCACGCGCGTTGCCACAGCCCGAGCAATATGTCGCGCCACTGCGGCATCTGGTAGCGCGGCATTTCCATCATGAAGCCGGCGCTGGTGCCCTTCGCCACCGTGCGGCGAAGCGCATAAGCAACGACGAGTGCGCCGACAATGCCGGCAAGATAGAGGCCGAACAGCACCAGCCCTTGCAGCCCGATGCCCGTGCCCGCGACGCCGCGATTGGGAATGAAGGCGGCGATGATCAGCGCATAGACGGGCAGCCGCGCCGAACAGGTCATCAGCGGGGCGATCAGGATCGTCGTCAGCCGGTCCTTTTCGTCGGGGATCGCGCGCGTCGCCATGATGCCGGGTACCGCGCAGGCGAAGCTCGACAACAGCGGAATGAAACCGCGTCCCGACAGGCCGACCTTGCCCATCAGCCCGTCCATCAGGAAGGCCGCGCGCGTCATATAGCCCGACGCTTCGAGCAGCAGGATGAAGAGGAAGAGAATCAGGATCTGCGGCAGGAAGACGACGACCGCCCCGACGCCAGCGAGCAGCCCCTCGACCACAAGGTCGCGCAGGAAATTCTGCGGAATATTGTCGACCACCCAGGTCTGGGCGACACCGACAAGCCCTTCCAGCGCATCGGCGGGGGGGCCGGCCCAAGCATAGAC
>JAFAED010000318.1 GCA_023424275.1 Pseudomonadota bacterium
GTGCAGCTGAGCGAAGGGTCGAGGCCGAGGATGATCATCTTAAAAGCCCCTCCCGCTTGCGGGAGGGGTTTGGGGTGGGCAAGCGGCGCGCCGTGCATCGGCCCACCCCCGGCCCCTCCCGCAAGCGGGAGGGGAGGGGTTTGTCACCCAAGCTTCTCCATCACCGCATCGGGGATTTCATAATTGCCCCACACGGTCTGGACGTCGTCGTCGTCGTCGAGCGTGTCGATCAGCTTGAACAGGGTCTGCGCGACGGCTTCGTCGGCGACTTCGCTCTTGATCGTCGGTTTCCACGCGAGCTTGACGCCCTCGGCTTCGCCGAGCTTCGCTTCGAGCGCTTTCGCGACTTCGTGCAGGCTGTCGACGCTGGTCCAGATGTCGTGGCCGTCCTCGGACGATTCGACGTCGTCGGCGCCCGCGTCGAGCGCGGCTTCGAACACCGTGTCGGCATCGCCGGCCCCTGCGCCATAGCTGATCATGCCGAGGCGGTCGAAGCCGTGGCTGACGCTGCCCGAAGTGCCGAGGTTGCCGCCATTCTTGCTGAAGGCGGTGCGGACATTGGTCGCGGTGCGGTTGCGATTGTCGGTCAGTGCCTCGACGATCAGCGACACGCCGCCGGGACCATAGCCTTCGTAGCGGATTTCTTCGTAATTATCGCCGTCGTTACCCGCGGCCTTGTCGATCGCGCGCTGGATATTGTCCTTCGGCATCGACTGCGCCTTGGCGGCGTTGACCGCGGCGCGCAGGCGCGCGTTCGCGTCGGGATCGGGCAGGCCCATCTTCGCGGCGACGGTGATTTCGCGGCTCAGCTTCGAAAAGAGGCTGCTGCGCTTTTTATCCTGTGCACCCTTGCGGTGCATGATGTTCTTGAATTTACTATGGCCGGCCACAGCCTACCTCCACTAGATGGAAAATGTGGCGGCCGCCCTAGCGCGGCCGCGTCGATCAGACAACCACGGCCGTCCCGCTGGCCGAGACCATCAGCATCGAGCCGTTCTGGCCGAGCACTTCATAATCGAGGTCGACGCCGACCACCGCATTGCCGCCGAGGCGCGCGGCCTCGGCTTCCATCTCGGCGATCGCTTCCTTGCGCGCGCGGGCGAGGACATCCTCATATTTGCCCGAACGGCCGCCGACGATGTCGGTGATGCTCGCGAACAGGTCGCGGAACAAATTGGCGCCGACGATCACCTCGCCGGTGACGATGCCCAGATATTCGCGGACCGGACGGCCCTCGATGGCATTGGTTGTGGTGCTGAACATCGTCACTCTCCCCGATCTGTTGGCGGTTGGCGTTTAGTCGATTCCGAGCGCCGACTTGTAGACGTCGAGAATCGCTTCCATTTCCTTGCGGTCATGGACCGGCAGTTTGCGCAGACGCACGATCTGACGCATGATCTTCGGATCGTAGCCGTTGCTCTTGGCTTCGTTATAGGTGTCGCGGATATCGTCGGCGATGCCCTTTTTCTCTTCTTCCAGACGCTCGATGCGCTCGATGAAAAGACGCAGCTGTTCGTCGGACACGGTGGCTTCGCTCATTTTATACTCCGCTGGATTGGATGGTCATGTGGCGAGAATCGCCTTGGCGCGTCCCTAGCCGCCTCGCGGATTCTTCGCCATGCTTTCTTCCATCCGGGCAAGCTGTTCGGCGGTGGCGGCCGTATGATATCTTGCCTTCCACTCCGCGGTCGGCATGCCGTGGACGATCGCGCGGCCCGCCTCCTTGTCCATACTGCCCGCCTCGGCGATCCAGTCGCCGAGGCAGTTGCGGCAGAATCCGGCGAGGCCCATCAGGTCGATGTTCGCCGCGTCGCTGCGATGCTGGAGCAGGCGAACGAGACGGCGAAAGGCCGCAGCGGCGACGGCATCGTCAAGATTGTCGAGGGCGTCGTTGCCGGTCGTCTGATCGTCGCTGCAGGACATGCTTCCTCCTTCAATGATTGAATAGCTATATGGTTGTTGCCTAGACGGCAGCAAGACGGCATTGCCCTAACGTCCCCCAATCATCGGAGCATGTGTGGTTCAGAGCTTTACCCCCCGTCAGCGCAAGGTCCGTATCCTCGCGACCCTTGGCCCCGCCAGCGCCAATGCGGAGATGATCGCCGAACTGCACCGCGCGGGCGCCGACGCCTTTCGCGTCAATATGAGCCATGGCGATCATGCCGGCCATGCGAAGGTGATCGCCGCGATCCGCGCGCTCGAAAAGGATACGGGCCGCCCGACGACGATCCTTGTCGACCTGCAGGGGCCGAAGCTGCGCGTCGGGACCTTCAAGGACGGCCCGGTCGAACTGGTGAAGGGCCAGCCCTTCGTGCTCGACGCCGACAAGGCGCCGGGCGACGCGACGCGCGTTCACCTGCCGCACCCCGAACTCTTCGCCGCGGCCGAACCCGAGACGCGCCTGCTCGTCGACGACGGCAAGCTGGTGCTTCGCGTCAAGAGCGTGTCGCCGGACCGGCTCGAGACGGTGGTAGAGGTCGGCGGCAAGATTTCGGACCGCAAGGGGGTCAATGTCCCCGACGTCGTCGTGCCGCTCGCCGCGCTCACCGAAAAGGACCGCAAGGACCTGACTTTCGCGCTCGAACAGCATGTCGACTGGATCGCGCTGTCGTTCGTCCAGCGGCCCGAGGATGTCGCCGAAGCGCGGCGCCTGATCGGCGGCAAGGCGGCCTTGCTCGTCAAATTCGAAAAGCCGTCGGGGGTGCAGCGGATCGAGGAAATCCTGGAGCTTGCCGACGCGGCGATGGTGG
>JAFAED010000328.1 GCA_023424275.1 Pseudomonadota bacterium
CCATTATGAAGTCCGCATCGAAGGCGCACCGGTCAATCCGATGCCGTTCGTCCGTTCGGACCAGATGGCGATCGCCGCCATCACCGGCAAGAATGTCGCGATGGGCGGTCCCGAGTAAGAGCTTAACAGGGTCGGAGAGGAGGGGCGCCAGGCGGGCTACCGTCGCGGCGCCCTTTTCATTTGGACGGGACGCCCTATCTAGCAGCCATGGCCACGCAGAGTTCCGATATCGCCCTGTCGCCCGCCGCCGCGGCGCGCGTCCGCTGGATCGCCGACCGCAAGGGTGAGGCGGAGGCCGCGCTGCGCCTCGCGGTCGATGGCGGCGGCTGTTCGGGCTTCACCTATCGCTTCGGCCTTGCCGATAGCATCGACGCCGACGACATCGTCACCGAAACCGACGGCGTAAAGCTGGTCGTCGATCCGATCAGCATCGACCTCGTGCGCGGCTGTGTCGTCGATTTCGTCGATTCGCTCGGCGGATCGTCGTTCAAGGTCGAAAACCCCAATGCCGCGTCGGGCTGCGGTTGCGGGTCGAGCTTCTCGATCTGACGCCTTTCATAGCGAGCCGCTTGCTGCCATAGAAGCGGCCATGAAAATCGCGACCTTCAACATCAACGGGATCAAGGCCCGTTTGCCGCGCCTCGTTGAATGGCTCGAGGAGACGCAGCCCGACGTCGCCTGCCTGCAGGAACTGAAATCGAGCGACGAGACGATGCCGACCAAGGAGATCGAGGCGGCCGGATACGGCTTCCTCTATCACGGGCAAAAGGGTTTCAACGGCGTCGCGATCCTCGCGAAGGGCACGCAGCCGGTCGAAACGCAGCGCGGTCTTGCCGGCGAAGCCGAGGACCAACAGTCGCGCTATCTGGAGGCCGACGTCCATGGCCTCCGCGTCGCGTCGATCTACCTGCCCAACGGCAATCCGCAGCCGGGGCCGAAATTCGATTACAAGCTGCGCTGGATGGCGCGGCTGCGCGAGCGCGCGCAATTCCTGCTCGCGAGTGAAATCCCGACGATCCTGACCGGTGACTATAATGTCATCCCGCACGACGACGATGTGTGGGACCCGCGCGCGATGTCGACCGACGCGCTGATGCAGCCCGAATCGCGCGATGCCTGGTTCCGCATGCTCGGCGACGGCTGGACCGACGCGATCCGCAGCCGCCATCCGGCGGGCGGCATCTGGACCTTCTGGGACTATCAGGCCGGCGGCTGGCAGCGCGACCATGGGTTTCGCATCGACCACCTGCTGCTCAGCCCCGCGCTCGCCGACCGGCTCGTCGATGCGGGTGTCGACAAGGATCACCGTGGCCGCGAGAAGGCGAGCGACCACGCCCCGACCTGGGCGGTGCTTGCCTAAGCAAGTTCTGAAAGAAAAGCTGTGTGCTCCCGCGAAGGCGGGAGCCTATCTCCGGTCGGCGCTATATCGAACCAACGGGAGATGGGTCCCCGCCTTCGCGGGGACACCGGAGGTTTCAAAAAAATTTGACGCTTCACGCATCCGGATAAAGCGTCCCCATCACCCGTTTCGGATCGAGCGCATAATGATGCGCGACCGCGCCCGCGATCACGCTTTCGAGACTCCGCGTCGGTTTGAGGTCGCGCCCTTCGTAGCGCGCCGTGGCGTCGAGCCCCGGCCAGTCGGCCGACACCTTGCCGCCTGCTGCCAGCCCGCCGCCGAGCAGCATCGCGGTCGACGCGGTGCCATGGTCGGTGCCGCCGGTGCCGTTGACCTCGACCGTGCGGCCGAATTCGGTGGCAACGATGACGAGCGTATCGTTCCACGCCGGGCCGAGCCCCGTTTGCAGCGCGCCGACCAGCTGGTCGAGCCCGCGGAGTTGCGCGGCAAGCCGGCCCCGCTGGCCGCTGTGCGTGTCCCAGCCGCCGGTTTCGACCATCATCACGCGCGCGCCGTCGGCAGGCAGCATCAACGACGCCGCGAGCTTGCCGAGGTCGGCGCCGTTGCGACCGTTGTTGCCGCCGATATCGCCCGCCAGCTCCTGTGTCTTGATCGCGCTGTCCCATAAGGGATGGAGCAGCGGATCGTTTGCATACATCGCGGTCAGCCGCGCGATCAGGTCGGCGTCGGCCTGCGGGAGGCGGCTCGGCGCGTAAGTGCCGACCTGCACGCTGCCACGCAGCGCGAGCGGTACGGCGGGCGCGATAGCGATCGCATCGCGTTCGGCGGCGGGGAGCAGCGTCAGCAGCCGTCCGACCCAGCCGGTGTCGCGGCCATAGGGGCGCGATCCGCCGCCTTCGAGCATATTCTGCCCGTCGAAATGCGACCGGTCGCGATAGCCCGTGGCGACCGCGTGCGCGAAATGCGCCTGCTTGCCGGTGTAGAGGCCAGCGGTCGCCGCGAGCGACGGATGCAGGGTGAACATGGCGTCGAGTTTCGCGCCGCCCGCCGTCTCGTCGGCCATCGCGCGGCGCGCGTCGGCGAAAGCGGGGTCGCCGGTCGGTGCGACGGTGCCGAGCCCGTCGGCGGCGCCGCGCTGGATGATGAAGACGAGGCGTTTTGGCGTGCCCGCCGCCGCATAGGCGAAACCGGGTAATGCCCCCGCTGCCGCGACGGTGATTCCCGATAATATGATCGATCGGCGTGAGAGGATCATGATCTATCTCCGCAAAAAGGCCGGGCTGGCAAACAGCATCGCGATGCCTTGCCCGGGGCTGTCGGCGCGGCCGATCGCCTGCGCCGTTTCGGGGGTGAGCGCGTCGGCAAGGACGAGCGGCGCGAGCTGGCGCGCATCGGCGCGGTCGCCGATCCGGCCCGCGATACGGCTCGCGAGTTCGACGCGCTGCATCAGCGCCGCCGAGCCTGCCCAGGTCGCGACCATGTCGTCGTAACCCTTGGGCGATCCGGGGCGCCACACGGGCTGGCCGAGCTGGGTGAACATCGCGGCGACATTCTGCTGCTGGCCGAGCCCCGGCGTCTTGAGCGCACGGAGCATCGACACCGTCCAGTCCCACGGCGATTTGAACATTACGGGCTCCGCCGCCCATGGCTCGGGTGAGGTGATGAGCGTGCGATAGAGCGACGGGAGGTCGCCGCCCGTCTTCTGGAAATCCTGCGCCAGCCGGTCGACGAGCGCCGCCGGCGGCGTGTCGCCGCCGAAGTGGCGCGCGAGCTTGGTCGCGATATGGCGCCCGGTCGCGGGATGCCCGGCCAGGTCGCGCAGCACCGCTTCGGCCTGCTTCGCGCCGGGTTGGTCGTAACGCCTACCCAATATCGTCTGGGGTCCCGGCTGGTGCAGCCGTTCGACGAACAGCGTCTCGCCCGGCCGCGCATCGGCGAGCATCAGCCGCTGTCCCGCTCCGCGCCCGAGGCCCGCGACGGTCCGTCCGGTCAGCGCTCTCGCAAAGCTCGTCACGTCGGCCTGCGTATAGCCGGCGCCCACGCCCAGCGTGTGCAGCTCCAATATCTCGCGCGCCAGATTCTCGTTCAGCCCGGGCGCCTGCCGTTTGCCGCGGTTTCGCACGCGCGTCGCAAAGGCGCTGTCGGGGCCAAAGCTCTGTGCCTGGTCGAGGTAGAGCAGCATCGCGGGATGGTGGACCGCGGCGATCAGCAGGTCCGAAAATTTGCCCATGATATGCGGGCGGATCGCCGAATTCTCGTAATGGCCCGCGAAGCCGACCACCGTCTGCTTGTCGGCGGAGATGGCGAAATGGTTGGTCCAGAAATGGACGAGCCGTTCGGGAAAGGGTGTCGGCGTCGCGACCGCGGCGGCGAGCCGCGCGCTCGCCGCTTCGGCATAATGGCGGCGAAACCCGGCGCGCGCCATTCGCCTTCCCGCTTGCGGCATATTGTCGTCGCCGTCGCTCATCGCCGCGGCGCGGCGCTCGGCCTGCCTCTCTTCGCGATAGTCGGCATAGGCGGTCGCGATCGTCTCGCGCGTCGCCAGTC